>DAOVHN010000002.1 GCA_030671915.1 Pseudomonadota bacterium | reverse complement strand
TGGTCTGCCCCTCGGTCAGCAGGTTGGCGCGAATCATGTTGCCGGCATTGTCTTCGTGACAATGGCTGCAGGCCATGTCCATCTGGCCACGGCGTTGATAGTAGAACTCCTTACCCTTCTTGAAGAAAGGCGTCGCCTTGCCGCCGATATCCACGGCCACCGGCAAGCCGCGCGACTGGTAGCCGATGTAGGACGCCATACCCTGCATTTCCTTGGACTCGTATTTCCAGGGCTTGGCTTTCTGGTTGTCCTTCCGGCACTCGTTGACCCGGAGTTCGATATTGATCATCTTGCCCCATGGCTGGTAATAGGCGGGATATCGTGCCTTTACGCCCTTCATGGACTCGTCGGCGTCGCCATGGCAGTCCTCGCAGGACTTGTTGGCCTCGCCATCGGGGGTTGACCAGAGTTCGCCGCCATAGTCGGCAATCAGCATGCCCGGATTCGAAAAATCGTCATCCTGCATCGCCTGAGTTTCAGGCTCGGCGGAAAGATAACCGCTTTTCGGTTCGCCGGAGGCGACGGTTGCGATGGAAAAGACCGCGGCCACGGCCGCGCCCGCCATCAGACCTGTAAGTTTGTTTTTCTGCATCCCGGATTTCTCCTCCCTGTCTATATGTTTCGTTGGTTTAATGGAGGCCCCGGTCAGCCGACCTTGAGGTCCTTCTTGGCGGTGTACTTGCTGCCATCGTCATCCACCCAGGTGAACTCCATCGTGCCGCTCTCGGTGGCGCGCATATGGAAGGACATATAGGGGTTGGCGGCAATGGCGGGCGCCCAGTCGGCGCTGAAGAATTCCTTGCCGTTGAAGGTGACGATAAACTTGTTGATGATCTTGCGCGGAATAAGCTCGCCGGTTTTTTTGTCTTTCCGCTGCCCGCTTTCCATCTTGTGCGAGATCAGGCTCTTGATTTCGATAATTTCCCCACTGGCGGCCGACTTCGGCACCTTTACGCGGGGCTTTGCGCTTGCCATTTTAAATTCTCCGTTTTTTCCGGTTTCGGGTCAGCCGCCGCAGCCGCCGATGGTTACTTTCACTTCGACCGTCTCTTGCTTGAAGCTGCCGTCGCTCATCTCGGCGAGCGCGACAATATTCTGCGTCTTGGCGAGGCGGATACGGGTGGACGCCTTGGCGACCCCGTTGGCCGGCGTGAAATGTATCGAGCAGACCTCCGGATTGGGGTTGCCCTCGGCGAAGAGATGGACGGTCTTCACGTAGTTGCCGGCGGTCATCGGGCTATCGACCTCGACCCCGACCGGAACGGTGTTGCCGTTTTCCGCGATCTGCGGCAGGTCCAGCGTAATGCCACCCGACCCGGCGCCGTCGCCGCCCGCGGCCTTGATCGCGGCTTCCGTTGCTGCCTTGTCTGCCAGCGACACGCGCGGCAACATCCCGGCCGCCGCGGCTGCCGCGCCGACAAGCACGATCACGTGCCGACGGCTGATTTCTCTTGGCGTTTCCTTCGAACTCATTTTGATTTTCCTCGAATTATTGTCCTGTTTGAACCCGTATTGCCGGGCTCTCGAGCAACTGCCAGCTGTCGGCTACTCTTTGAGGGTCATCAGGTAGGCGACGATATCCTCGACTTCCCCGGCCGTTAGCATTGGCTTGCCCTGCCACTTCTTCTGCACCATGTGCAGTCCCTCGGTTTTGTAAAAGGCTGGCATGATCGTGTCTGGGTTGGAATATTTCGGGTTTACGATCCGCAGGCGAATTTCGCCTTCCGACAAGCGGCTGGCGACACCGTTCAGTTCCGGGCCGACCTCGCCGTGATAGGGCTGTTCCGACACCGGCAGGGTATGACAAGCCAGGCAATTGCCTTTTTTCCGATGAATGGCTGTTTCGCGGCCCTTCACCGGATCCCCGGCCTTCCCGGTCAGGGAGTCAGGAATGCTGCTGCCGTTCACGATCTTGAATTTGACCAATTCTTCGGCTGCTACGTTTGCCGGTGCCGCCATGCTGGCAATCGCCAGAATCGCCGCGCCCAGCAAAGGCCAGACATATCTTTTGATCCTCAATATTTCCTCCCATTGACCCAAAGCGTCCACTCCGGGTTCTTTTGTTTAGGTTATAGGGAAAGCCACCCCGGCTGGTATCCCTACTCGTATTATGGCATTAGTCAGCCAATCATATTCGAGTTTCATGATTTATCAAGTTCGAATATGATTGGATGAGAAACGCTACGTAAACTGGCGTCCTGGCACCAAGCAGGCATGGATGGAACAACAATTCTGTTTATATTTCAATAGACGTTTGCGAGTCGCGGCCTCAGAGAAGACCGAAACGGTAATGGGATGATCGACTGGAAACCCGGATATGCGTGAAAAAATATTGCTTATTGCTGTCTTGTGCCTGCCGCTTCTGGCCGGGGCGGCGACCGTCGGGGCGGCCGAACTTGTGATGTTCGAATCCGACAGCTGCGAGTGGTGCGAAGCCTGGCATGAAGACATCGGCGTGATCTACGCAAAGACCACCGAAGCCGAAATCGCGCCGCTTCGCCGCGTAAGCATCGAGGATCCGGTGCCCGCGGATCTTACCCATGTTCGCGGGATACATTATACTCCGACCTTCGTTCTTATGGAGAATGGCGCCGAATTAGGCCGCATCCTGGGTTATCCGGGTGAGGATTTTTTCTGGGGTCTTCTGGGTATGGAACTCGAAAAACTCAACTCGGACGCACCCGGCGATAATGCGAAATCCGGCGCACTGGGATGCGCGGACAGTTCAAACAGGGAGAGTACCGATGAAAAAACTGATGGTGGCGCTGCTGCTTGCTAGCGGTCTGGCGGGAACGGCCAGGGCCGATGAAGAGGTTCTGGTTACCTTCAAGATGATGACGCCCGAGACCGCCCTGGCTCTGGCCCAGGCGGCGCTACAGGATTGCCGCGACAAGGGCTACCAGGTCGCGGTCGCGGTGGTCGACCGTTCCGGGATCGTGCAGGTGATACTGCGCGACCGCTATGCCGGCGTGCACACCGTCGATACCGCACGCCGCAAGGCCTGGACGGCGGTCAGTTTCCGCACGGATACCACGGTGATGGCTGAGAATTCGCAGGCCGGCAAGGAGGCCTCCGGGGTGCGTTTCGTGGATGACGCGATGATGATCGGCGGCGGAATGGTGATCCGGGCCGCGGGAGCGATCGTTGGCGGCGTCGGTGTGTCGGGTGCACCGGGCGGGCCGGCCGACGACGAGTGCGCGAATGCCGGAATTGAGGCTATCCAGGGCGATCTGGACTTCTAATTCCGCCAGAACAAGGTTTACGCGGCCGGTTCGTTCACATATGATAGGATGAATATAAAAACGAAGCGGACCCGCGGGTTTATGCCATTACAACTGGCAAAACCGTGTAACTGAATTGCAACAGCAACGGGATGCGGATACGGGGGTTCGGCGGCCAAGTCTTTTGGCCGGGTAAACCGCATTGGGTAACGGGTCGGTTGCGATGGCCGGGTTCAGCCACCGCTGCATGCCGGGGAGCAGGTGAAATGACTAATATATATGAATTTGACGGCAAGTCGGGGTTTGGCGTTCTGTGGGAGAAAGCCGGAGAGGCAAATACCCTGCTTCGTTCCATGGCGAACGAAAATCGGCTGATGATTTTATGCCTGCTGGCCGACGGGGAAAAATCGGTAGGCGAGATCGAGATCATGACCGGCGCGCGCCAGCCCACGGTTTCGCAGCAACTGGCCCGTCTGCGCGCTGACGGAATCGTCGAATCGCGCCGCGACGGCAAGACGATACATTATTCGCTGTCCTGTGGCCGCACGCGCAAACTTCTGGAAGAGCTTTGCGAGCTTTACCGCGCAGCGGCGGCGCCCGCGGTGAAAAGCGATTAACCGCTGTTGGCCACTGTCCTCTTGGGATAAATGAATCCGCTGACCGGATAAGTGCTCTTGCCCAGCACGTTACCGGGGGTATACCAGAATTTCACCGCCGACCAGTCGTTGCGCGAAGAGACGTCGCGCACCGGCGAATCGAGATGAATTCGGCCCTTGTTCAGCCAGTTGGCGTGGTTGACGATGATCTCGCGGTCGTTGACGATGCGGGTTACCACGGCGAGGTGGCCGTATTTGTTTTTCCTGGTCTTGCCTATCACCAGAACCGACCCAACGGCGGGCCTGCCTGAACGCTGGTATTTTCCCCTGGCTTGGCTCCACCAGGTCCAGGCGTCGCCGCGGATCGGGATGCCCGACTGCACGCGCGTATAGGGAACGCACTGTAGTCCCGGCGAACCCTTTACAATGCGCGGGTTGGGGCGCGGTTGTCCGACGGCCTTGCCGGTACTGGCGCTCGCGGTGTCGGCGGACCATGCCGGCGGCGGGGAATTGATGGACTGTTCCAGCGAGGGCGATGAACAGGCGGCGGTGGCAAGCACAGCCATCCAGATCAGTATCGCAACCCGATGCCTCATGGAATGCTCCCTTACAGGTGGGCCGAATCAGGCGTTGCCACAGTTTACGGCAAACCGGGTAAACAATAAATTACCGGATGAACTCGCAAGGCCGCCCCATGGGTGCTATCTGTTCGATTATCACCACGACATCGCCCACGGGGCGGCAAACGCAGGAACACGGAAACCTCCATGGCGCCCAACGTCATAATCGTAATTCCCGCCTACAACGAGGCGGCGACAATCGGCGACGTGATCGAACGATGCCTGAAGGCGGGGGGCGAGGTTATCGTCGTTGACGATGGGTCGGCAGACGATACCGCGGCGGTTGCGCGGCGATATCCGGCCGAACTGTTGCGCAACGAAATCAATTCCGGCAAAGCCGCCAGCCTTATGAAGGGCATGCGTCGGGCGGTCGAACGCGATGCCGATATCATCGCCACGATGGATGGCGACGGGCAGCACAGGCCGGAGGATCTGGCTTTGCTCTTGGCCTGCGCGCAAGACAATCCCGGCGCTATCGTCATCGGGTCGCGACTGGCGGACCGCGAAGCCTTTCCGCGCGCGCGTTATATCGGCAACCGGATCGCCGACTTCTGGATTTCCTGGGCATGCGGCTACCGGGTCGAGGACAGCCAGAGCGGGTTTCGGCTTTATCCCGCGGATCTGATCGACCGTATCGACGTGCCCCACGGCCCGGAAAGGGGCTTTGTGTTCGAGAGCGAAATCCTGATCGAGGCGTCAAGGGCGGGTGTGCGCGGCGTTTCTACGCCGATTCCGGCGCTTTACGAAGGCACGTTGGTGCGCGCCAGCCATTTCCAGCCCCTGCGCGATGTTCTCAGGATCATCCGCATGGTTGCGTGGAAACTGATTTCCCGCGGGTTTTATTTTCCGGGATTGTGGCGGGTGGTCAGGGGATAAGCGAATTCAAGTTGAAATCGTCATGCGGTTGTTGCGCCGCCGCCGGAACACGAATGCCAGGCTACCGCGCCAGTTCGACAGGTTGAGCATCGTATAGATCAACTTGAAAATGAATACCGGAATTCCGATCGGCGTGCGGCCAAACGTGTCGCCGGCCAGGACGGATATTATCGCCGACTTGATGCGGAACTGGTTACCGGGGTTCATGAAAAGCCGGCGCAGGGTCGGCGAATTGTAGCGGTAGATGAACCATGACACGGTTCGGATGCCGCGCCGCAGAAATCGTTCGTGGCGGGCCAGCAGGGCTTTTGCGTTCGGCGCTCCGCCAAGGATGGCGTCCACGGCCTCCGCCCCGGACTGGGCCGATTTCATTGCCAGGAACACGCCGCTGGAAAACACCGGATCGATAAAGGCGAAGGAGTCGCCGACCAGCAGGTAGCCGTCGCCATACAAGCGATCGGACCAGTAGGAATAGTTGCCCGTGCCCTGGGCCATCGCGACCGGTTCGGCCGATTCCATCAGGGGGCTCAATGTCGGCGATCTGGCGATGGTCTGCTGCAGAAAATCGTCAAGCGACGCATTACCCCGGGTTTTCAGATATTCTGGCCAGCAGACCGTGCCGACGCTGGTTACCCCGTCCTTCAGCGGGATCACCCAGAACCAGCCATGCTCAAACCAGTGCAGTCCGATATTACCCTCGTCGCGGCCTTCGCGGCGCGGGACATTGCGGAAATGCCCGAATATGGCCGCCGCGTTATGGTCCGGATTTCGCCGCAGCTGTTTAAACCGGCGCGACAGGAACGTATCGCGTCCCGACGCATCGATAAGAAACCGGGCCGTGACAGTGCCCTCGCGGCCTTCCGCATCGGTTATTCTGGCCTGGCAGCCGTCGGCCTGCAGCCGGTCCAGCGATGTGACGCGAGTCTGCTGGCGCACTTCGACGCCGCAACGCTGGGCATTGTCCAAAAGCAATCGGTCGAAATCCGAGCGGCGGACCTGATAGGCGTGGGGAAAGCTGTTGTCCATCGCCTCGTCGAAATAGATCGTGGTACGCCGCGCTTCCCCTTTTTCGGAATCAAAAAAGTCGATCCCGTTCTTGCGCATGCCAATTTCCGCGACTTCGTCCGCCACGCCCAGTTCCTGGAACAGCGGCATGTTCATCGGAAGTAGCGATTCACCGATATGGAAACGGGGATGCTGGTCCTTTTCGATCAACACCACGCTGCGCCCGCGCTTCGCCAGCAACGCCGAGATCGTTGCGCCGGCGGGGCCGCCGCCGATAACCAGCACGTCGTAATCGGTGGCCGGGACGTCAACCGTGGATTGGCTTTCGGTCATTCCGTCCGTCCCGTTTTCAACTGATGCGCGCCAGCATGCCGGAATGTCCCATCACCCGTGCCAGCGTCCGGTTGACATAGTACCAGTTGATCATCAACGCCTCGAACAGGCTGCGCGCCAGTGCGGCTGGATGCCACATGGGTGGGTAGTCGACTGGCGACAAAACGTGTGAAATGCCCAGACCACTGGCCAGTATGGAGCAGCGGGCAAGGTGATGCCGGCTGGTGACCAGCAGCGGCCGGCGGAAATTGTGACGGCGCATCAATGAGCGTGCGTGGATCAGGTTTTCCAGTGAATTGCGCGACGATTCCTCCACGAATATCCTCTTCTCGTCGAGCCCATGGGCCACCAGCCAGCGTTGCCCCGCGGCCGCTTCCGTCGGCCCGTCGCCCGTCGCCATGCCGCCCAACACGATCACCGGACACAGCGTTCCATGCCCTGCCGCCTCGCCCAGACGCGCCCGAAATTCGCGCGTCGTTCTACCACGGTTGAGTCGCGTGCCCATTACGAGTATCACATCCGCCTCCGCCGCTTGGGCGGCCGGAAGTCGCGAGAATTTCAGCACGATCGTCCAGCAAATAAAGAATGTCAGGCCGCCCGACATCGTTACCACGGCCATACTGAGGACAAGGGTGGAGAATCCGTCCCAACCCATGCTCGACAGCCGTTTCCACGATAGAGCCCGTATGATATGCATTGCGCCTTACACGAAAACCTGAATTGTCTTGCTCGATGCCTGTGGCGACTGACGGCATGATGGGATATTTGAACGGGTTGCGCAAACGCAGAATCTGAGTACCAATAGCATTATGTCAAATCCACAAAGCAAAACAGAATCCGAAGTCGCCGAACTCATCGTCGCAGTGCTGAATCTCGAGATCGATCCCGAAACGATCGATCCGGAGGCTCCGCTGTTTTACGAAGGGCTGGGGCTCGATTCCATCGACGCGCTGGAGATGGCGCTGGAGCTGTCGAAAAAATATTCGGTGGAGCTGCGCGCGGACGACGAGAATAACGGCCAGATATTCGCCTCGCTGCGCGATTTGGCAGGTTACGTCATGGAGAACAAGGCTGGGTAGCGAGTTTGTTGACGTTCAGTCGGATCATAAGAGTTGTCGGCGCCGTTCTTGGCGTTGGACTGATCCACTACGCCTTTATCTTTGAAAATCCCGAGACCGGATTTTACGGCCTTATGATACTGGCGCTGCCGGGTATATTGTTCGGCCGGATACTGGTGCGTCTTGTATTCTCGGCGATTGGCGCCATCGCCCTTTTCAGCGCCATCGGCTACGGTGAGCCGGGCGCGGGACCATATCTGCTTCTGGCCGCGCCCGTATGCATCAACCTGATGCTGATGGCCCTTTTTGGCGTAACCCTGCTGCCGGGTCGTACTCCGCTTATCACACGTTTCAGCAGGTTTGACCGGCTGCAGACGACGGGCCCTGAAATCGACCGCCATACGCGCATGGTTACGGCGCTGTGGATGGGTTATTTCGCCGTGATCGTGGCAGTCACTGTACTGCTGGTGGTTGCCGGGAGTTTTTTGACGGCTTCGTGGATCGTGACAATTGGCTCCCCGGTCGGTTCCGCAGCCCTGTTTTTGCTGGAGCATCTCTACCGCCACTTTCGCAGGGATCTGTTTGGGCAAGCCTCCGTTTTCAGGACATTGCGGGTCATCGCCCATCCGGAAGCCTGGCGTGGAATGATGCGCGATGTCTGAACAGCCGGCGACGTATCGCCCGCCAACCGATCATGTGACGATGATCCCGCCGGCCGGAGAGCCGGTCGACTGGACCAGTATAACAGGCGAGGCCCGCCTGCAGGCGGGCGGTCTTGCCGGAACGGGTCCAGTGTTGAATCTGTGCGAGGATCGGTTGGCTTTCCTGGTGCTGTTGCTGGCCGCGGCATTGGCGGACCGGGAAACGATATTGCCCAGCGACCGTTCGCCGGGCGGCCTGCTTGGCGCCAGATCGAGTTATAAATCGGCGACCGTCCGCTACGACAGCAAGGACATGGCCCGAAGGGTATCCGCCGCTGGTTTGCACGGAGAGTTTTTTCGGCCCGCCTTTACTGGTGACGATTCACGCGATGATCTCGATCTCTCGAGTATCGGGGGCGCCGGGATCGTCATGTTCACTTCCGGTTCGACCGGCAAGCCGGAACCCTGTGCGCGAACGCTGTCTTTCTTCCTGAAGGGCGCGGAGGCAAACGCCGATTGCATGATGGAAGGGCTGCGGTCCGGTGCGGGTATCGTTGCGACGGTGCCCCCTTATCATATGTTCGGTTTGGAACTCTCCATAATTGTTCCCTTGATCAAGGGCGCCACGGTTTATTCGGGGCGACCCTTCTATCCGAGAGACATCGCAGCCGCGCTGAGCGCAATCGAGGCGCCGCGCATACTGGTATCCACGCCGGTCCATCTGCGTGTCCTGAAGGAAAGCGGGATCGGAATGCCTCCGGTCGCGAGGGTTTTTTCGGCCACGGCGCCACTGCCGGCGCCACTCGCTGGCGATATCGAGAACATGCTTGGGGCCGATTTGCGGGAAATCTTCGGCACAACGGAGACCGGATCGATCGGCTGGCGAAACACGGCGCGCGAGGAATCCTTTCATCTGTTGCACGGCATGGAACTGACGCAGCAGGATGAGGTAAGCCGGATCTCGGCCCCACACATATCGCCGCCTTTCGCCTTGCCCGACCGGCTTGCGGCGGTCGGCGAAAATGATTTCCGGATTGCCGGACGCAGCAACGACATCGTCAATATCGCGGGCAAGCGCATGTCGCTGGCCGGGTTGAACGCCATCCTCGCCGGAATTGACGGTGTCATGGATGCCGCTTTTCTGGCGCCCGATGACGATGCCGGCGGCCCGGTCAATCGGATGGTCGCCTTTGTCGCCGCACCCGGTCTTTCGGACGGCGATATCCGTTCGGCGTTGCGCGATAGGCTGGACAACGCCTTTATCCCGCGGCGCGTAATCTTTGTGGAGGCTCTGCCACGCAATGAGGCGGGCAAGCTGCCCTTGCATGAATTCAGGCGCTTCGCCCTCGCGACGCTCACCCGCCTGGACGGGGCCGAGAGAATTACTCGATTTGCCGCCGATGAACCCTTCTTCGCCGACCATTTCCCCGGTGACCCGATCGTGCCCGGCGCCGTCCTGTTGAGCGAGGCAAGCGACCTTCTGAATGAAAGTCTCGGCGGGCTGGCCGGCCCGGTCGAATTTGTCAGTGCGCGGTTTCCCGATTCCGCCCGGCCCGGCGAGGATTGCCTGTTCCGCATGGATGCCGGCGCGAACGGCCAGTACCGGATCGAATGCGTTCAGGGCGGCAGGGTCGTCATGAAGGCCGCCATGCGCACCGCCACGCACCCCGGGGGCGAAACCGGTGAGTGAAGCCTGGCAAACACAGGAAGAGAGAGGCAGCCGCGGACTGATCCGGTTTGTCATCTGGATCGCGCTGCATGTGGGGCATTCGGCGGGGCGCCTTCTGGTTTTCCCGATCTGCTTGTATTTTCTTACTTTTTCGGTCCGAGCGCGCCGCGCCTCGGCTGACTATCTGCGTCGCGTGCTGGGCCGCGCGCCGGGAGTCGCCGATCTTTTCCGGCATTACCACTGCTTCGCATCGACCCTGCTCGATCGGCCCTATTTCGTTACCGGACGGTTCGCGTCGTACGATATCCGCGTGCATGGCGAGGAAGCGATATTGGCGGTTCATCGCACCGGGCGGGGCGGGGTTCTGATGGGCGCCCATATCGGCAGTTTCGAGGTACTGCGCTGCCTCGCCAGCAGATGCGAATGGCTCGATCTCAAGGTGATGATGGACGTCGATGTTTCGCGGCACACGGACGCGATCGTCCATGATCTCAACCCGTCCTATTCAAAAAATATCATTGCGCTGGGCCGACCCGATTCGGTCATTCGTGCCTACGAAAGCATCTCCGATGGCGGATTTGTCGGTATCCTGGCCGACCGCAACGCCCGGGGAGGAAAATATGTTACCGTCCCCTTCCTGGGGCAGGAAGCCGTGTTTCCCAAGGGGCCGATGATGCTTGCCGCCGCCGCGAAATGCCCCGTGGTCGCCGTTTTCGGAATTTACCGCGGCAAACGGCGCTACGATATATATTTCGAGCAGTTCTGCGAGCACGTGCCGGACGACTACCGCAGCAATCCTGATACAATCCAGACGCTGGTCGCGGATTTCGCCAAGCTGATGGAGGCGCGTTGCAAGGAAGCGCCCTATAACTGGTTCAACTTTTTCGAATTCTGGAATGGTAATGAGAAATAATCCGATTGCGATTTCGGGGTTCCTCTTTTTCCTGATTACCGTTTTTCCCTCCCTGGCGAGCGAGCAGGCGCCGATATCGCCGGACCGCCTTTCCGAAATCATTACCGGCGCGCCCGACCACCGCGCCGAGTTCAGCGAAGAGCGGCGGCTGGTGTTGCTGACCGAGCCCGTGCGGCTGCAAGGCACACTTTTGTTCCGGGCGCCGGGCCGTTTCGAGAAACACACTCTGTCGCCGCAACGCGAAGATCTGGTGGTGGATGGCGAGTGGGTGACCGTCTCTCTGCCTGACCAGAACACCGAGATGCGTTTCAACATGACGGACGATCCGCTGTTGCACGGCCTGCTGTTCAGTCTGCAGTCGCTACTGAACGGTGAGCCGGGGCGGCTGGCCGCGATATTCACGGTCGAGGCATGGGGTGACGCGACGGCTTGGACCTTGCGCCTGAAACCCAGCGGCCGGGAATTGGCCGAACGCGTGCAGGTCATGCGGGTGACCGGCGAAACCCACTGGATTCGCACGATCGAGTTGTGGGAAACCACGGGCGACTATCTCATCATGACCATCGGGTCGGAAGTAACCGAATGAAACCGGGCGCGGGACGATCAGTGGTCGCGCTCGCCATTGTCGGCGCCATCGGATGGATCGTTGCAAGTCAGCTCGAGTTTCGCGCCGATCTCAGTTTCATCTTCCCGGACGAGGTATCCGAACGCACCCGCTTCCTGACCGACCGCCTGTCCGACCGTAGCGCGCAAGGTACATTCCTGATTGGAATTGAAGGTGGCGGCGAGGAGGGGCGGCAAAGGTTGAGTCTGGAATTCGCCCGCGCTCTCGGCGCCTCGGGATCATTCGACAGGGTCGCCAACGGGGCCGGTGTCGTCACACCGGACGGTTTCGAATATTTATTCGAAAACAGATATTTGCTAGGTCCCGGATGGAATCCGGATGAAGAATTTTCGCCCTCCTTTATTGCCGAATCGCTGCGTCGTGGCCTGGCATTGCTCGCTACCTCGCCCGGCCAGTTGCTGCGCCGCTATCTTCCGGCCGACCCGACGGGGCGCGGGCGCGCGATTCTGGCCGCGCTTTCACCGGCCTCGCGCCCGGCGAGCCAGGGCGGTGTCTGGGTGTCGCGCGATGGCGGCCGGGCCCTCATCGTCGCGCGGGCGCGCACCGAAAAATTCGATCTCGACCGGCAGTCAGCGCTGTTGGATGAGGTCGAGCAATTGTTCGCGCAACTGCCGGGCGCGGATAGCCATGAACTACTGATCGCCGGTCCGCCGGGGTTCGCGGTGGCCACCCGTGACCGTATCGAGGGGGATGTGCGAATTCTTTCAGGCGTTTCCTTCCTGCTGATCCTGCTGCTGGCCTGGGGCGGGTTTCGCCGGCCGATGCTGCTGATCTTGCTGGGCCTGCCCATGGGGATCGGTGTTCTGGCCGGGCTTGCCGCAGTGCAGGCGGTCTTTGGTTTCGTGCATGGGATTACCCTGGCATTCGGCGCCTGCCTGGTGGGAATTGCGATCGACTATCCGCTGCATGTGCTGGCCCACGCGGCGCGGGACGGGGATACGGCGCAATCCGCGCGGGCGATCTGGCCGACCCTGAGGCTCAGCGCAATAACCACCGTCGCCGCGTTCGTTCCCTTCATGCTGGCCGATTTTCCCGGACTGGCGCAGATCGGCCTGTTTGTCGCGGCCGGCCTGGTCGCGGCCGTTTTGTCCGGGCGTTTCCTGTTTCCGCTATTGTGCCCGGCGGTCACGCATTTACCGCTGTCCGACAGTGTTGTTGAACGCGTGCGCCGGCTTGCGGCGAAGCTGCGCTTTCCCCTGATATTGCTGACCTTCGCTGCCCTTGTCGTTCTGGCCCTTCGTTGGGATGCGGTATGGGAGACCGACCTGCTGGCGCTAAGCCCCATTCCCCGGGATATGGTGGCGTTGGACCGCGATCTCAGGTCGGATCTGGGCGCGCCCGATGTGCGTTACCTGATCGCGGTTCGCGGCGAAAGCACCGAGGAGGTTCTTGTAAGGCAGGAAAAGCTGCGCCCGTTGCTAAGGTCGTTGAGCGCCGGCGAACGGATCGCCTCGTGGCGGATGGCGGCCGACCTGCTGCCCAGCGTCGCCGAGCAGCGCCGCCGGCAGGCGGGGTTGCCTGCAAACGACGATCTGCGCCGCCGGCTTGCCGATGCGGTTGCGGGTACTGCTTTCAGAAGCGACGCCTTCGATCCGTTCCTGGCCGACGTGGAGCGCATGCGCGCCGCGCCGCCCGTTACATTCGATTCGATGGCGGGGAGCGAGGCCGGGGATCTGATCGAACCATGGCTCAGCCCTCGGCCGGGAGGCTTTACAGGGGTTGTCATGCTCTCGGGCTTGGGCGATCCCGGTATTGTGGCCACCGCGATCGGGGAGGCTGCTATTACCGGAGCGGAATTTGTCGATCTCAAGCATGAAACCGAACGGCTGGTTCAGTCGTTCCTCGATTCCAGCATTCTGTGGCTGTTGGGTTCGCTGCTGGTGGTGCAGATCGTTCTCTACAGCGGCTTGCGGCGCGTGGCGGCCGTGACGCGGGTTATGGGGCCGGTGCTGATCTCGGTAACCGCGACCCTGGGATTGCTGGCCGCGCTGGGTATCCCGATATCCGTATTCCATATTCTGTCGCTTATTCTTGTCGCGGGGCTGGGAATGGATTACGGGTTGTTCTTCTCGCGCCATGGCGACGAGGGAACCGTTACCTTCCGTGCCACGATATTATGTAACCTGACGACTGCATCCGTGTTCTTCGTAATGGCATTCTCATCTATCCCCATACTGCATGGCATTGGCCTTACCGTCGCGGCCGGTTCCTTCCTGGCGCTGGTCGCCAGTGCTGCCTTCGCAAGATTTACCGAATGACCGTACAGTCCCATCCCTTCATTACCGCGGTTGCCACCGTCAACTGCCTCGGTGCCGGGCTGGACGCGACCCTCGCGGCGCTGCGCGAAGGATCGTCGGGTCTGCGGCCCTGCGATTTTCCCGGGGCGGACTTCCAGACCCATATCGGCCGGGTGGACGGGCTGGAAGACAACCCCGTGACCGGCTCGCTGGCCCGCTACGATTGCCGCAACAGCCGGTTGGCGGAGATGACTCTTCTGGCTGACGATTTCGCCGGCCAGGTGGGCGATTGCCTGGCGCGGCGCGGCGCGCGCCGTGTCGGCCTGGTGCTGGGCACCTCGACGTCCGGCATCCAGGAGGGCGAACGGGCCTTCGCCGAGCGCACCAACGGAGCATTGCCCGACTGGTTCGACTATCGCTTCAGCCAGGATGTCCATGCCACGACGGAGTTCGTTGGCGCCCGTCTGGGAATCGAGGGGCCCTGCATGACGGTATCCACGGCCTGTTCCTCCAGCGCCAAGGCGTTCGCGGACGCACGTCAGCTTATCGACCATGATATTTGCGACGCGGTGGTGGTGGGCGGCGTGGACAGCCTTTGCCTTCTGACCCTGTACGGATTTCGCTCGCTGGAACTGACGGCGCCCGACGCTTGCCGCCCCAACGACGTTGACCGCGCCGGCCTGTCGATCGGAGAGGCTGGCGGGTTTGCCCTCCTGGAACGCCCGCGTGGCGCCGGGAAAGCGCTGGCAGTGCTGGAAGGGGTGGGAGAGAGCAGCGACGCTTATCACATGTCCTCGCCGCATCCCGAGGGGCTTGGCGCCTTCAATTCCATGCAGGGCGCGTTGAGGGCGGCCGGCATAGAGCCGGGCCAGGTCGATTACATCAATCTGCATGGCACCGGCAGCAAGGTGAACGACCTGGTCGAGGCGCGCGCCGTGATGTCGTTGTTCGGCGGCGATACGCCCTGCAGTTCGACCAAGGGCTGGACAGGCCATACGCTGGGTGCGGCCGGGATTGTCGAGGCGGTGATCGCGGTGCTGGCGATCCGCGAGGGATTCATGCCCGGCAATCTGGGCTTGAACCGCAGCGACCCGGACATCCAGACCAATGTGCTGACTGAAGCACGCGAAGTCGATGTTAACCGGGTGCTCAGCAATTCCTTCGGTTTCGGCGGCAATAACTGCAGCCTTCTGTTCGGGCGAGCCACGTGATGCGGCTCTGGCTTTCCGGTATCGGCATCTCGGCGGCCGGCGTTCCCGATTGGGAGACCGCCAAGGCCATCATCGCCGGTGACCGGGATTTCGAGGCGTCCGAATACCGCTACCGCGCACCGGAACTGCTCAGCGGGGCCGAACGGCGGCGCTGTCCGGCCAGTGTCAAACTGGCGCTGGATGTGGCGGAACAGGCGCGGATCATGGCCGGGCTCGAGGGCACTGACATGGCGGGGGTCTTCGCCAGCATGACCGGCGACGGGCCGATCGTCACACGCAGCCTGGAGACGCTGGCCGACAATCCTCATTACCTGTCGCCGACAGATTTTCATAATTCCGTCCACAACGCCGCGGTCGGTTATTGGGCGATCGCGACCGGCAGCCGCCACGGCGCGACCAGCCTGACCGCGGCGGAAGAGAGCTTCGCCGCCGCGCTGCTAAAGGCGGCGATGCAGGTGCTTTCCGGTGATGTTCCGGTGATGCTCTGCGCCTACGAGGTGCCGTTCCTCCCACCGCTCGACGTCAAGGTCGGCATCCCCGTGCCCTTCGGCGCCGCGCTGGTGCTGCATGGGGAACCGCCGGCCGCCAGTCTGGCCAGCCTGGATATCGTCCTCGAGGAAGGGGAAACAGCTCCAAGCCGGCCGTTGCGAGATTTCTGGTCGGGGGTGTTCGATACCAACCCCGCCGCCAGGGCCATTCCGCTCGCCGAACAAATCGCATTGATGGAGCCCGGTGAGACACCTGTCGTCAGGGTCGGCGCGGTCGGCTCGTCCATGCTGACCGTGACGCTGGCCCGGTGATCGCCGACCGCCGCCGCATCGAAGAGTTGTTGCCGCACGGGCCGGGCATGGTTCTGCTCGATCGCGCATTGTCCTGTGATGGAGAATCCATTCTCTGCGCCGCCGACAACCACCGCGATCCGGACAATCCCTTGTGGCGTCACGGGCGGCTGCCGGCGATGGCGGCCGTAGAATATGCGGCCCAGGCCGCCGCCCTTCACGGGGCGTTGAGTGGGCAACGAGCGGCCGGTGCCGGGGCGGTACTGGGCGGGGTGAAAGATTTGAAGGCCACGGTGCAAGGCCTGGACGAGATCGGCGAGACGCTGGCGGTGCGGGCGACTCTGCTGCTTGCGCAGGGTAATGGGGCCGTATACTCCTTTGAAGTTGGCCCGCAGTCCGGCGCGGCCGTCGCGGAAGGACGGTTTACCGTCATGTACAAATGAGCGTTAGAAAAGCACTGGTAACCGGCGCCAGCGGCGGGGTCGGCGGGGCCATCGCGCGCCGGTTGGCCGCCGATGGCTGCCATGTGGTGCTACATGGATCGTCGAACCCGGACGCGCTCGAATCCCTGCGCATGGAAATCGAAGGGGCGGGCGGGACGGCCGAAACCATCCGCTTCGACCTGCGTGACGAGGCGGCGGTGGCGACTGGAATGGAAGCGGTACTGTCAGCGGGCGCACTGCAGGTTCTGGTTCACAATGCTGGAATTCACGACGACGCGCCGCTGGCCGGCATGGCCGACGAACAGTGGGACAGGGTGATCGATGTCTCGTTGAACGGGTTTTACCGGGTGGCGCGCCCGGCGATCCTGCCGATGATCCGCACGCGCTGGGGACGTATTGTCTGCATCAGTTCGATTTCGGCCATTATCGGCAATCGCGGCCAGGTCAACTATGCGGCGGCCAAGGCGGGCCTGCATGGCGCGGTCAAGGCGCTGGCGCTGGAATATGCCGACCGGGGGGTGACGGTAAACGCGGTGGCGCCCGGCATCATCCGCGCGCCCGATGGCTCAGTGCCCATAGCGAAGGATCGGCTGGAGGCGCTGGTTCCCATGAAACGCCCCGGCGAGCCGGCGGACGTGGCCGAACTGGTCGGGTTCCTGGCGTCCGACAGGGCCGACTATATCACCGGCCAGATCGTCTCGGTAAGCGGCGGCGCGGCGTGATACGGCGCGCCGCACCGCACCCGCTGTCCGGTCATATCACCGAGGCATGCGCCACAATCGCTTCTTCCAGATCCTGAACCCACAAGTTATAGTGGTTTTTGATTTGACCTTTGCCACTTCGGTCGTATCCCAACTCGATGCTGTCCTTGTAAAAGATCGAGAACTTCTTGGTATCGTAGGTGATGCTTATGATGGCCGTATGCTTATTGCGTACAACTTTCTTTGCCTCGATCTCATCAGGCGCCAGTTCCTTGATTTGCCAGCCAAGCCCGACAGCCGCACTTTTGATTGCTTCCGTCACATCTTCCAGCGTCGCCGTGGACGAACTAGGCATTGCCTTGGATTCGACGTTATATAGGGGCGCCATGCGGCAGGAAGCGAGCGCCAGGCCCGCGATGACAAGAACGACAACCTTCAATGCTGTTGATTTCATCTGAGTCCTCTTGCTGGTAGTTGAGGTTTTATGGCGGTAACGCTTGGTGAGCCTATCCCCGATCCTCGGAAATTCAAAGCGAAAGGGATTTCCCGGCAACAACCGGGCGTATGTACTGCTACACGCAGGCAAAAACGCCTCTGGAAAAAGACATTGTAGGGGGTTCGCAATTCTTGCCGTTGCCGCCTGCTTCGGGCATAGTCGGCCGCAATATCCACATTGGATGAAGGCTTGCTGTCGATGAGTGCAAACCCCAACGCCGTTGCGCAGTTTACGCCTGCGGCGCGTGACACTGACGAGGCCGGACGCTGGCGCCTGGTCCGGGTCCGCGACCTGGTGCTGCCGGTGTTCATCGGCATCTACGATCACGAAAAGCGGGCGCCGCAGCGGGTCTGCATCAATGTCGAGTTGAAGGTCCGCGAGGGCGGCGGGCCGATCAGCGACGATATCGCGAATGTTCTGTCCTACGAGGATATCGTCAACGGCATCAAGGCGATCGTCGCAGGCGGCCATATCAACCTTGTCGAAACCCTGGCCGAACGCATAGCCGAGCTCTGTCTGGCCGACGCCCGCGTGGCGCGCGTCCGCGTCGG
>DAOVHN010000107.1 GCA_030671915.1 Pseudomonadota bacterium | reverse complement strand
TGATGGCTCTTTTGGTAAAACGCTGATGGCTCTGCTCGAAATCAGAAACCTGTCCGTCGATTTCCGGACGAAAGCCGGCCTTTTCAGGGCGGTGGACGGGCTCGATTTGTCGATCGGCGAGGAAGATGTCGTCGCCATCGTCGGGGAATCGGGGTCGGGCAAGAGCGTCGCCATGCTGGCCCTGATGGGATTGCTGCCCTGGACGGGCGTCGTGACCGCGGACCAGTTGACTTTTGACGGGCGGAACCTGCTGTCGATGTCGAGGCGCGAGCGCCGTTCGATCCGCGGCCGGGACATGGCGATGATCTTCCAGGAACCCATGACCAGCCTCAACCCCTGTTTCACCGTGGGTTTCCAGATTACCGAGATGCTCGCCGCCCATCGGGCCGGCAGCCGGGATGAACATCGGAGGCGGGCGATCGAGCTGCTGGATCTGGTTGGCATTCCCTCGCCGGAAAGCCGCCTTGACGCCTTTCCGCACCAGCTTTCCGGCGGCATGAGCCAGCGGGTCATGATCGCCATGGCGATCGCCTGCAATCCGCGCCTTCTGATCGCCGACGAGCCGACGACGGCGCTGGATGTGACGATACAGGCGCAGATTCTGGACCTGCTTCTGGAGTTGCAGCGCGACCACGGCATGGCGCTGGTGCTGATCACCCACGATATGGGCGTGGTCGCGGAAACCGCGCAGCGGGTCACGGTGCTGTACGCCGGGCAGCAGATCGAAAAACAGGCTGTCGACGGGCTGTTCTCAACACCCCGCCATCCATACACGGCGGCGCTTCTGAATGCCCTGCCCGAACGCAGCACCGGACGGCACTTGCCGACCATACCCGGCGTCGTGCCCGGCCTCGGGGATCGCCCGAAAGGCTGCCTGTTCAATCCGCGCTGCAGCCATGTGACCGACAAATGCCGTAGCGAACCGCCGGCGCTGTCGGAAGCAGCGGGGGAGTCGGCGGTGCGCTGCCATTATCCGTTGACAGGGGGCGAAGCATGAGTATGGCGCCCATCGTCGAAGCCGTCGATCTGGCCCGCCATTATCAGGTGCGCCAGGGCCTGTTCGCCGGGAGCGCGACGCTGAAGGCATTGCGCGGAACCAGTTTTTCCATGCCGGCGGGGCGAACGCTGGCGGTCGTCGGCGAATCGGGCTGCGGCAAATCCACCCTCGCCCGCCTTGTGACCCTGATCGAGCATCCGACTTCGGGAATTTTGCGGCTGGACGGCATCGACGCGGGGACGGCCGGCAAGTCGGCGCTTCGCGAACTGCGCAGGAAGGTGCAGATCGTTTTCCAGGACCCCTACGGCTCACTCAACCCCCGGAAAAAGGTCGGCGCGATTCTTGAGGAGCCGCTGGCCATCAACACCGCGATGAGCGCGGAGGAGCGGGCGAACGCGGCCCGCGAAATGATGGCTCGGGTCGGCCTTCGGCCCGAATATTACTACCGCTATCCACATATGTTTTCGGGTGGCCAGCGCCAGCGAATTGCGATCGCGCGCGCATTGATGCTGCGGCCGAAACTGGTGGTGCTGGACGAGCCGGTCTCGGCGCTCGACGTGTCGATACAGGCGCAAGTGCTGAATCTCCTCATTGATCTGCAGGAGGAGCTCACCCTCACTTACCTGTTCATATCGCACGACCTCAGCGTCGTTCGCCACTTCGCCGACGAGGTCATGGTGATGTATCTCGGGCGCGCCGTGGAACAGGGATCGCGCGATGCCATTTTTTCCGCGCCCAAGCATCCCTATACGCGCGCACTGCTGTCCAGTACACCGATCGCGGACCCGCGGCGGCGCGGCGAGAGGATCAAGCTGGTGGGTGAACTGCCCTCGCCGATCGCCCCGCCACCGGGCTGCGCTTTCCATCCGCGCTGCGCTTACGCAAACGAACGTTGTCGCGCGGAATTTCCCGAAAGCATCGATACCGGCGGCCAGCTTGTCGCCTGCCATGGCGTCGAGGAAGGGCGAATCGACGAAACTCAGTCGCAAGGTGCCACGTTTTGAGGGAAATCAATGATGTGCCGGGCCGATTGCGCGAGAGTCGAGTTCTGGATTTCGTGATTTAACAGGGGATTTGAAAATGCCGTTGAAGGATATTCTGGTTTATGTCGATGATTCCGCGCACGCTGCCAGCACCGTGGCCGCGGCCTGCTCGCTGGCGTTGCGGCACGACGCGCATCTGACCGGGCTGACGGTCAACCGGCCGCCTGAAATTCCGGGATTCGCGGCGATCGAGATACCGCCGTCGGCGGTGGAAATCCTCAGGCAGCAGCGCCAGGAGGTGCTGGACAAGGAGCGCGAGACCTTCGAGAAAGCCGTCAGTGCAGCCGGGCTGACCGGCAGAAGCGGATTTTCCGTGGCCAGCGGCCGGCCGCTGGAATCGCTGTCGCTGCGCAGCCGTTACGCCGACCTGACGGTGATTTCCCAGAATGCGCCCGAGAGCCAGGGCGGTGGCGATGATCTGGTGGACGAACTGATCATGGCCAGCGGCCGGCCGATCCTGGTCGTACCCTATATAGGCGCTCCGGCGGAGATCGGCCGCAAGGTGCTGGTCGCCTGGAACGGCAGCCGCGAAGCGGCGCGCGCGGTCTCGGATGCGATGCCTATTCTGGAATCGGCCGACAGCATCGAGGTTTTCGCCGTGGAGCCGAACGGTATCGGCGGCATGCCGGGCGCGGACATCGCCCAACATCTGGCGCGCCACGGCCTGAAAGCAATCGCCGCCAAGACCGCGGGCCTTGACATCGAGGTGGGCGACGTGCTGCTGAATCAGGCTGCGGACAGCGGTGCCGACCTGATTGTGATGGGCGCCTATGGCCATTCGCGCATGCGTGAATTAGTGTTGGGCGGGGCGACACGCCACATCCTGGGGCATATGACGGTACCGGTGCTTCTGTCCCACTAGTGGTGTGAATCAGACGGATGGTACCCATGGGATCGCGTGGATCCGCTCTGAATATTGAAGATAGAGCCGATTCACCGGGTTGGCGGATCGCCGGTAAGCGATTCCACTCAACCCGGATCGGTTCTTACGCAAACAACGGGGGAAAGGGGCCAGCGGACCGTGATCGTCGTTTTCGGCTCGATCAACATCGACGTTGTCATTCAGGTTGTCGCCTTGCCGCGGCCGGGGCAAACTGTCCTGTCCGACGCCTACAGCCTGTATCCCGGCGGCAAGGGGGCTAATACCGCCGTGGCGGCGGCCCGCGCCGGCGCATTCACCCTCTTCTTCGGCCAGGTCGGCCCCGACAATTTCGCCGACATGGCGCTGACCTTGCTGCGAGAAGCCGGGGTCGGTCTGGAAGGCGTCGCGGTTTCGAAACGCCCTACCGGTGCCGCAACGATCTGGGTGGACGCTGGTGGCGAAAACTCAATCGTCGTTGCGAGCGGCGCCAATCTCGACGCACGCGCGGCCCAGGTCCCCGATGCGGCGCTGGGCCCGGATACGCTGGTGGCCCTGCAGATGGAAGTGCCGGTCGCGGAAAACTGGGCGATCATCAAACGGGCCAAAGACTCGGGCGCGCGCGTGCTGTTGAATCTCGCCCCTGCCGGCATGGTTCCCGAGACCGTTCTGCGGTCGGTCGATTATCTGGTGGCCAACGAGTTCGAGGCGGCGATGCTGGCCGGCGAACTGGGCCTGGACACGGATCAGCCGACCCGGGTTCCGCGGTTGCTGGCGCAGCGTTACGGGCTGACTTGCATTGTTACGCTGGGCGGCGCCGGCGCCTTGGCCTTCGGTCCCGACGGCGGATATTCGATCCCGGCCCTGCCGATCGCGCCAATCGACACAACGGCGGCAGGCGATGCCTTCTGCGGGGGGCTGGCGGCGGCGCTGGACAAAGGGGAGGGACTATACGACGCGCTCTGCCGCGCTTCGACCGGCGCGGGCCTGGCCTGCCGAATCGAGGGAGCGCAAAGCAGCCTGCCCGAACAGGAAGCTATCGAAGCAAGCCTTCCGGATTTGCCCGCAGGCAGGCGGCTGGTTTAGGGCACTTCAAGGCTGATCGGCTCCGACCCGGAACCGACTTCATGCAAGTGGGAAATGCCTTAAAGGCTCGCCAGGCGGCTGAGTTCGGCGATGGCGCGGTCGAGGCCTTCATCCCGTTCGGTCTGGATATCGTCCTCGGCCTCGAAGTCGGGCTGAATGCCGCCATCGACGGAATCGCCGAGCGGCCGGAAATACCGCGCGGTCGTCAGCTTCATCGCCGTGCCGTGGCCCATCGGGATGACCGTCTGGACCGTACCCTTGCCATAACTGCGCCCGCCCACGAGTATCGCGCGGTTATGGTCTTTCAGGGCGCCGGCAAGAATTTCGGCGGCCGATGCGGACCCCTTGTTGATCAGGACGACAATGGGCAGACCGGCGGCGATATCACCGGTAGTCGCGCGGTAATGCTGATTGCTCTTGCGGCCCCGGGTCGATACGATATCGCCGCTTTCGATAAAGGCGTCGGACACGGCGACGGATTCGACCAGCAGACCGCCCGGATTGTTGCGCAGATCGATGATCAGGCCGGCCATGCGCCCGCCGAGATTCTGGCGGATATCCTGGATCGCATGCTCGACGTCTTCGGCCGTATTTTCGGTGAAACTGGCGATGCGCAAATAGCCGAATTCGCCTTCGAGCCGCCATTTGACGACGTCCATGCGGATGACGTCGCGAACCAGCGGCACGTCGAAGGCGCTGGACGATTCGCGTTCGACGGTCAGCACGACGCGCGTTCCCACGGGCCCGCGCAGATCGGCAACGACTTCGCGCAGCGATTTTTCCATGATGTTCTTGCCGTCGACATGGGTAATAAGATCGCCGGTTCGCAGACCGGCCCGTTCCGCCGGCGTTCCTTCCAGCGGCGTCACTACGAGCACACCACCGCCCTTCGTTGGCGCGGCAATCTGTATGCCCAGCCCGCCGAAGCGGCCGCGCATCGATTCCTTCATCGCCGTATATTCGTCTTTCGGCAGATAGGTGCTGTAGGGGTCCAGCGATTCCAGCATACCCTTGATGGCGCGCTCCACCAGCCAGTTGCCGCCGATTTCACCCGGCCCGGGGTCTGCATCCTCGATCGCGGTGGCCGCGGCGGCGAGCAGTAGATCCTGGTGTACCGGGCGCACATAGTCGGACCTGACCCGTTCGAATACACGCGCGAACAGTCTGATGTCGGGCTCGGTCTGGTTCGGGCTGGCGCCATAGTAAGCACTGCGGGCATTGATATCGGCGGCAAGCAGTTCAGCCGCGGCGCGCGCTTCGGGTCCCGGGTCGGGGGATACCGTACAGGCGCCGAGCAAAAAAACCAGGCCAGTCAGGAAACCAGCATGCAAACCACGCATTTGAAAATTCTCCAAAATAATCTCTTTGCTTCTCACACCGGGTCTTCAAATTCAGCTTCGCGGCATATGGCGCCGTCCGGTCAATCGGCAGCATGCATCATGACTTAAAAAGGTAAACGAATATGTTACAAGGACGCAGGCGTAGCCCTCGCGGGCCAGAAAAACAGTCGAGGAAAATAGATAAATGAGCGGAAAATCCGTTGTTTTGGTGACCCGGAAACTGCCGAATGCCGTCGAGGACCGGCTACACCGGGACTACGAGCCCCGGCTGAACCCTGACGACCGGCTGTATTCCAGCGACGAGCTGATCGCGTTGAGCGAGGGCGCGGACGCGATCATGCCCTGCCATACGGAAAAATTTTCCGCTGAAGTCGTTGCCCGATTACCCGACAGCATCAAGGCGATCGCCAATTTCTCGGTTGGAGTCGATCATGTGGACCTTCAGGCGGCCGCCAAGCGCGGAATCATCGTCACCAATACGCCGGATGTACTAAGCGACGCGACCGCCGAAATCGCCATCCTTTGCATGCTGGGCGCGGCGCGGCGTGCCGGCGAGGGCGAACGCCTGGTGCGCGGCGCCGGCTGGAAGGACTGGAGCCCGGCCTTCATGGTCGGCATCCAGGTCACCGGCAAGCGCGTCGGTATCGTCGGCATGGGAAGGGTGGGCCAGATCGTGGCGCGGCGCATGCGCGGGTTCGACATGGAAGTGCATTATCATAACCGCCGGCGCATCGATCCCACGCTGGAACAGGGCGCGATTTTCCATGAATCGCTGGAAGAGATGTTGCCGCTGTGCGAGGTACTTTCGCTGAATTGCCCCGCGACGCCCGAGACCACGGGCCTGCTGAATGCGGCCAGGATCGCGCTGCTGCCCGACGGCGCCATCGTGATCAACACCGCGCGCGGCGCCCTGGTCGACGACGATGCGCTGATCGCTGCGCTGAAATCGGGCAAGCTGCATTCGGCCGGTCTGGACGTCTACAATAACGAGCCGGCGATCGATCCCCGTTACCGCGAACTGGATAACACATTTCTATTACCGCATGTCGGCAGCGCCACGCGCGAGACCCGCGATGCAATGGGTTATCGAGCGCTCGATAACCTCGACGCGATATTCGCAGGCCGGGAACCGGGCGACCGGGTGGCATAAGACACCAATCGGCCCACCTGTGTAAGTATGCAAACGATAAATAACGGGTTAATCCTTTGAATCGCATACAATTTGCAATTTTTGTTGCGCCCGCGCCGAAAATGTTGAACTTTGTCGCGGCCAGACCGTCCCTCGCGGGATGCAACGGTTGTCTCAAGGATATCTGACAGGGAGCTATTCCATATTCATCCGAGGTTCAGTGTTAATATCCTAAAGCGGGACAGTGCACGGCTTTCCGGCCTTGCCGGAAGCGGTTGCGCGCCATACACGCTTCATTTCAATACCTTGAAGTCGGGAGGAGTAAACCAATGACAAACAAGGACACCAAGGCCAACACGGCTAGCCGCAGAAAGTTTCTTAAAGTCGGTGTCGGCGCCGCCGCGGGCGCTACTGCCGCCGTTTCAATGCCGAGTGTTTCCAGGGCAGCGCCGGTTACCCTGAAGGTTCAGGCCGCCTGGGGCGGCGGTATCTTCCTTGAAAATGCCAAAAGCTACGTCAGTCGCGTGAACGCCATGGCCGGCAAGGATCTGAAAATCGATCTGCTGTCGGTTAACTCCGTTGTCAAAACCAGCCAGATGCAGGATGCGGTGCACCGCGGCGTCCTTGATGGCGCCCACTATGTGCCTGCTTACTGGTATTCCAAATCCAAAGCGGCTTCCCTGTTCGGAACCGGCCCATGCTTTGGCTGGTCAGCGCAGGAAATGCTCGGCTGGATCCACTATGGCGGCGGTATGGACCTGTTCAACGAATTGATGGGCAGCCTGGACCTTAACCTGGTCAGCTTCTTCAACAGCCCGATGCCGGCGCAGCCGCTGGGATGGTTCAAGGAACAGATCAAGGACTCATCCCAGATGAAGGGCCTGAAGTACCGGACCGTTGGCCTGGCGGCTGACGTTATGCTGGAAATGGGCTTGTCCGTGGTGCAGTTGCCGGGCGGCGAAATTCAGCCGGCGATGAAGAGCGGCCTGATCGACGCTGCCGAATTCAACAATCCGACTTCCGACAGCGACTTCGGTATGCAGGACGTCTCCAAGCATTACCACCTGGCCAGCTTCCATCAGTCCCAGGAATGTTTCGAAGTCACCTTCAACGCGAAGAAATGCAATTCCCTGCCGAAGGAACTTCAGGCCCTTCTGGAATACGCTTCCGAAGCCG
>DAOVHN010000757.1 GCA_030671915.1 Pseudomonadota bacterium | reverse complement strand
CGCGGGGTTTTCACGGTGGCTGTGGTCGCGGGGATCGCGGGCGTGGCGGGCTGGCTGATCGCCACCCTGGCGCGCGGCATCCCGGGGGGGTGGATGATCGAGGCGCTGATCGCCGCCACCCTGCTGGCGCAGCGCAGCCTGTACAGCCATGTGGCGGCGGTGGCGCATGCGCTGCGACTCGACGGCCTGGCCGGCGGGCGGCGGGCGATCCGCCATATCGTCGGCCGCGACCCCGCCAGCATGGACGAACACGGCATCGCCCGCGCGGGCCTGGAATCGCTGTCGGAGAATTTCGCCGATGCGGTTGTCGCGCCGGTCTTCTGGTACGCCGTCGCGGGGCTACCGGGGATGCTGGCCTACAAGGCGATCAACACGGCCGACAGCATGATCGGCTACCGCACCGACCAGTACCGCGCCTTCGGCAAGGCGGCGGCAAGGCTGGACGACGCCGCCAACTGGATCCCGGCGCGCCTGGCCGGGCTGATAACGGCGGTCGCCGCCGCGCTTTCCGGCAATAATGCCCGACGGGCGCTAAAAGTCATGTGGCGCGACGCCCGCACCCACGCATCGCCCAACGCCGGCTGGCCCGAAGCCGCCTTCGCCGGCGCCCTCGGCCTCGCCCTGGGCGGTCCGCGGGTCTATCCCGGCGAGGGAACCAGGGAACACTGGATCGGCGGGGATGGGAAACGGGAATACGGCCCAAAGGGAATCGGGCGGGGGTTGAAGCTCTATGTGTGGGCCTGCGGCGTGAACGTTGTGGTGGGGCTGGGGATATTGCTGGCGCGGGTCTGGTTGGCCTGATCAGGAAATCCCCACAATAGAGCTTTTCAAAGTTGATCGGAACCGGCTTTCGCCGGCGAAGTAGTCGCCTTCCCCGCGCTGAATGCTTCGCGTATCGGCAGCGCTGGTTCTTGAACGGGTAGCGAACGGGGGGCTGGCGGTTACCGCGCCCCGACAAAAAATCTCCCCACCCATGGCATCGGCCGCATCCCTGGCCGGCATACCCCTTGTGAAACGCATTTTTCCTGAACGCGAACGAGGGAGTTATTCCTATGAAACGCAAGACGATCATTATTGTCGGTTTTACCGGCGTCCTGTTGGCCGGTGTATCGGGTGCGGCCATTCTGGCCGGGCAGAGCTGGCTGGCCGAGAAAAATGTAACCGGCGAACGGCGTGTGCTGGTTGAGCAGATGCCGGTCGAGCAGGCCGCCCCGCGGGCGGTCGTGGACGACAAGGACGGGCGCGGCCGTACATCCACCACCATCCAGACCCTTCCGCCGCAGCCCCGCAAGGGCGAGGAGGCCAAACGTGCACCAGCCACCCCCATGCCGCTGATGGAATCAGAATCCTTCGCCAAGCAAAAGATGATCGCCGGCAGGTCTGACGCCAGCGGCGGCGCCGGTTACGGCATTATCGCGCAGGACCAGATCATGCCGGTTCCGCCACAGCCGGGCACGGAGAACGAGAAATACGGGGAATTCGAGGACAACCCAGTGAAGCTGGTCTCGGCGGAACCGGTCTCGACCTTCTTGATCGACGTGGATACGGCCTCCTACGCCGTGGTCCGGCG
>DAOVHN010000592.1 GCA_030671915.1 Pseudomonadota bacterium | reverse complement strand
TCGGGGAACGAGAAGGAACCGTCATTCTCCGCTTCCCCGTCCGGCCCGCCGGCTTCCGTTTCACCCTCGTCCGGCAGCGCGCCGAATTCCTGCTCGATGCGGTACAGCAGGTCGGTGAAGGTGGCGGCCTTCAGGCCTGCCCTGTTCATCAGCTCAACCGCGACGCGGTCGGCGTCTTCTTCAAGCTCTCGGGTATAGGAGGCCTGCAGCGCCGCCTGGCCCATCTCGCTCAACATATCCGCCGCCATGGCGCCGCCGGATATCAACGGCACGATCAGTGTCTGGAATCCAATGGCGCGGATCAGGTGGGTCATCGAATGCCGGTGGGTGACATGGCCCATCTCGTGGGCCAGCACGCCGGCCACCTCGTCGGGCGATTCCGCCCGATCGATCAGCCCGCGGAAAATCACGATATAGCCGCCCGGGGCGGCGAAAGCGTTGGGAATGTCGATGTCCAGCACGCGAATCTTGAATTCGTATGGCGAATCGTCGACGGCGGTAAGCTGCTCCGTCATCGCATCCAGCGCCCGCAGACCGTCGCGCCGCCGGCAGGTCAGCTCGTCAATGCCGCTGAATCCGCCAAACAACAGGGAGACCTGCTCGACCGTCGATTTGCCGATCCGCTCCTCCACCTCGATCGGCGTCATCGCGGCAATCAGCGGGGCGGAGATGGAAAGGCCCCACCATAGGCCGCCGAACAGCAGCCCCAGCGCCACGGTCCATGCGGCGGCCCGCCGCCACTGGGCGGGGTCGCGCGCGCCGGTCTTTTCGATATCCGGGGCAAGGCGGCGCAATATGTCCAGCGGTTCCTGGTCGGCGATTTCCAGCCGCGCCATCTCCCGCGTCAGGTTCAGCAACCGCGCCGGTCGGCCCGCGGCCGGCCGGTCGACCAGACGGATATTGTCGTAGAGCCAGCTCTCCAGTTCCAGGCCGGCCATGTCCATGATGCGGACGCCGTCGCCGCCGAACTGCGCCCGAACCTCCTGGACGACGGCGCTCTTACCGTCGGCGAAGCGCCCCCGATATCCGACCGTGGAGCGCGGCGGCGGCGGGTCTTCCGGCGGCGGCGTGGCGTAATCGTCGGTCATGGATCAGAAATCGCCCAGATCGAAGGCGTCGGCCAACCCCTCGCCAAGGCGTGGCGAGCTGTCGAGCGCCTGGGTGACCTGGCTGAAATCCTGCGTGCCGGTAAGCGCCAGGGTGGAGACCACGGCCCGCGCCAGCCGGTGGAACACCATGACGCGGCTGAGAGTCTGCAACAGAATCGCAATGGTCATCATGAACCCGAATATTACGAAGAACTGGGCGTCTTCGTCCAGCTCCTCCATGATGTCACCCATCCCGATTCCTACCATGTCCGGGTCCAGCGGCACGCCGTTGGCGACCAGCGCCAGCATCATAAGCCCTACGACCATCGCCAGGCCTACGACTGCGGCGGTGAACAGGTAGGAGACGTAAATCCAGGCCACCCGCCCCAGGCCGACTTCCGAGGAAAAACTCATACCCTCGAAGGAAACACGGCCGGCCAGATAGCGGAATTCGCGAACGCGGTACCATGCGACCGAGATCATATACAGTACTCCGCCAATGCCAAGCAGTGCCAAAGCCCCTGGCATCTGGGTCCCGGCGTCGGCCACCCTTTCCGTATCTACCGTTTCGGGATCGGGCTGGCTGGCCTCCGGGTCGTAGGGGTCTACACCCGCGGCATCCATGACTTCGAAACTCAGATACATCAGCCAGGCATAACCGGCGATCACCGCCAGCAGCGTCAACCACGGCACGATCCAGTAGCCGAAAAGGTCGCGCGCCTTGCCGTCGAAGGCGAAAGGACGGTCGCCCAGATGCATGTTGTTGATCTCGCGGTTCAGCAGCGCGACGCGCATGAAGGGCGCCGCCAGCCCCAGCGAGAGGACGACCGCCGGTAGCCAGGCCAGCGCGACCAGCGCATAACGTACCGGCGACCCCGTCAGCGTACCCCGGATGCCGCGCCATAATGTGCGCGTCAGGCGATAGCGCCGGGCCCTGTAGATTGCCAGATGGAACAGAAACATCAACACGGTCATATATAGCAGGTTTACTAGCACTTGGCCGGATATGGAGGCGCCTGCCGCGAGGAGTAATATCTGATAGATCCCGATGACCAGAAACATAATAATTATGGCGATTATGAAGCCGAAAAATAGCTCCAGCCCCCTGCCGGTATATTCAAGCCGATCCTCGCCCAGCCTGACATGCGACCACAGGAAACGCCGCTC
>DAOVHN010000448.1 GCA_030671915.1 Pseudomonadota bacterium | reverse complement strand
AGAAGGCAGAGAAACTGACGACGGCGCGCAAGGCGGCGGCGGCGCGGCTGGACCGTGCGGTCAACATGGAATTGCCGCCGCTGAAGCTGGAAAAGGCGCGTTTCGTCACCGCGGTGGAGACGCAGGAAGAAGCCGGCTGGACCGCCGACGGCATCGACAGGGTGGCGTTTCTTGTCTCAACCAATCCCGGCACGCCGGAAGGTCCGCTGGGCAAGGTCGCGTCCGGCGGCGAGCTGTCGCGCATCATGCTGGCGCTGAAGGTGGTGGCGGCCGAGCCCGGCGACGTGCCGACGCTGATCTTCGACGAAGTGGACGCCAATGTCGGCGGGGCGACCGCGGATGCCGTGGGGGAGCGACTGGCGCGGCTGGCCGGCGGGCTGCAGGTGCTGGTGGTTACCCATTCGCCCCAGGTCGCCGCGCGCGGCCATGACCATATGCGGGTCGAGAAGGGCGCCAATGGCGGCACGGATACGGTCACGCGCATAACCCGGCTGAGCGAGGATGAGCGTCGCGAGGAAGTCGCGAGGATGCTGTCCGGCGCGGCGATCACCGAGGAAGCGAGAGCCCAGGCGGCGCGCCTGATCGAACAGGCCGGCGCATGATGGATACGTCCGGCGTCCCGGTGGACGATCTGACCCGCGCCCAGGCGAAGTGGGAACTGACGCGCCTTGCCGCCGAGATCAAGCATCACGACGAGCTTTACTACCAGCGCTCCCAGCCGACGGTCAGCGACGCCGATTACGACGCGCTGAAGCAGCGCAATGCGGCGATCGAGGCGCGGTTCCCGGAATTGATGCTGCCCGAAAGCCCGTCGAAGCGTGTCGGCGCGGTGCCGGCCGCCGGTTTCGCCAAGGTGCGCCATGCCGTACCCATGCTGTCGCTGGACAACGCCTTCGGCGAGGAAGACGTACGGGACTTTTTCGAAAGCGTACGCCGCTTCATGAAGGAGTTGAAGGACGACCCGACGATCCCCATCGAAGCCCTGGCGGAACCCAAGATCGACGGGCTTTCGGCGACGCTGCGCTACGAGGGCGGCGAGTTCATCCAGGGCGCGACCCGCGGCGACGGAACCGAGGGCGAGGACATCACCGCGAACCTGCGTACGCTCAAGGACATCCCGCACCGGCTGCATGGCGAAGGTTGGCCGGTGGTGCTGGAGGTACGCGGCGAGGTTTATATGAGCCGCGGCGACTTTTTCGCCCTCAACGAACGCCAGGAGGCGGCCGGCGAGAAGCCCTTCGCCAATCCGCGCAATGCGGCTTCCGGGTCTTTGCGGCAACTGGATTCCTCGATCACGGCCTCGCGCCCGCTTGGTTTCTTCGCCTATAGCTGGGGCGAGGTCTCGGAGCCCATCGACGGCAGCCAGTGGGCCGTACTGCAGCGCTTCAAGGATTGGGGATTCAGCACCAACCCGCTGGCCCGGCTGTGCGGCAGCGTCGAGGACGTGCTGGCGCTCTATGGCGAGGTGGCGGCCCGGCGGGCCACGCTGGATTACGATATCGACGGCGTCGTCTACAAGCTGGACCGGCTGGACTGGCAGGAGCGCATGGGCTCCTCCAGCCGCGCGCCGCGCTGGGCCATCGCCCACAAGTTCCCCGCCGAACAGGCCGAAACGGTACTGGAGAAGATCGACATCCAGGTCGGCCGCACCGGCGCGCTGACCCCGGTCGCGCATCTCAAGCCGGTGACGGTGGGCGGCGTCGTGGTGTCCCGCGCCACCCTGCATAACGAGGACGAGATCGAGCGCAAGGGCGTGCGGGCCGGCGACACGGTCATCATCCAGCGCGCCGGCGACGTCATCCCGCAGGTGGTCGCCGTGGTGACGGACAAGCGTCCCGCCGATTCACGTCCTTTCGAATTCCCCCATGAATGCCCGATCTGCGGCAGCATGGCGATCCGCGAGCCGGGCGAGGCGGCGCGGCGCTGCACCGGCGGGCTGATCTGCCGCGCCCAGGCGGTGGAGCGGCTGAAACATTTCGTCAGCCGCGACGCCTTCGATATCGAAGGGTTCGGCAAGAAGCATATCGAGGCGTTCTGGGAAGACGGACTTATAAAAACGCCGGGCGACATTTTCCGCCTGCGCGACCGCCGCGACGAGATCGCCGCCCGCGAGGGCTGGGGCGAACAGTCGGCCGACAATCTGCTGGCGGCTATCGAGGACCGGCGAACGATCGGCCTGGACCGCTTCATATACGCGCTTGGCATCCGCCAGGTCGGCAGTTCCACCGGCCGGTTGCTGGCGCGCGGCTATCTGTCGCTGGAGGCCTGGCGCGAAGCGATGATGAAGGCCGCCGACGCCGACAGCGAGGAACATGCCGACCTGATCGCCATCGACGGTATCGGCCCCGCCATGGCCGCCGACCTTACCGGCTTCTTCGCCGAGGACCATAACCGCGACATCATGGACGACCTGGCGGCGGAATTGACGGTGGCCGATTTCGAGGCGCCGTCGACCGAGGGCTCCCCGGTGGCCGGCAAAACCGTCGTCTTCACCGGCACGCTGGAAGTCATGACCCGCAGCGAGGCCAAGGCCCGCGCCGAGACCCTGGGCGCCAAGGTCTCCGGTTCGGTTTCGGCGAAAACGGACTATGTGGTCGCCGGCCCGGGCGCCGGCTCCAAGGCCAAAAAGGCGGCGGAACTTGGCATTACGACGCTCAGCGAACAGGAATGGCTGGAACTGATCGGCCAAGGGTGATTGGCGCCGGGGCAGCGGTCACATGCCTGACTGTTACCTGTTTGCTATACAAATACTACCTCTGTCGTACCTGCCCCATACCCCGCACATACATCTTTCATGGGCCTGTTCTGCATGGAACCTGCACAAAACCCGCCGAGACCGCCCCGCCGGGGGTGGCGATCGCCGATTCAGCCGTGGGAAAATACCTATTTATACTCTTTTCCGGGGGCGGCCGGTCGGGGTCGCAAAGGACGAGGTCGCGCCGCCTTACCCGTTCAGCACACGCACCGGCGCGCCGTCGAGCCAGGCCACGATATCCTCGATGGCCTGACTGTACATCAGGGCCAGGTTCTCCGCCGTCACATAGCCGGTATGCGGCGTCAGCAGGGT
>DAOVHN010000065.1 GCA_030671915.1 Pseudomonadota bacterium | reverse complement strand
TGGGATCTGCCGCGCGGCACCGTGGGCTGGCTGGTCGGCGGCTTCGCGGCCTTCGGGCTGGCGGTTTGGAGCGCGGCCTGGCCCTTCCGCGAGACCGGCAACCGGCTGGCGCGGCTTTATCACCGCTTCTTCCATTATGCGCTGGTCGTGCCGGTGATCCTGCTGGCCGTCGGCGTGGGCGTGCGCATCGCCGAATACGGCATTACCGAGAAGCGCTATGGGCTGATCCTGCTGATCCTGTGGCTGGGCGGCATCGCGCTGTACGGCATCCTGGCCCGCCCGGCGCGCCTCGCCGTCGCGCCGGCCGCCTTCGCGGCGATGCTGATCGCCGGCGCCGCCGGCCCCTGGGGCGCGACTTCCGTATCGATCCGCAGCCAGCTAGGCCAGCTTGAATCGATGCTCGCGGAGGCCGGTATACTGATCGACGGGAAGATCAATCCGGATGAAGGCGTGGCCGATCCGGCGGAAGTCAAGCGAATCAGCAGCATCGTGCGCTATCTGGCGCGCGGCAGTCGCCGCGACGACCTGAAAACATGGCTTGAGGATGCCGGCGCGAAACCGATGGGCAAGGAGGACAACGAGGCGCTGCTCGCCCTCATGGGTCTCGACTATGTCGAGCAATGGGAGGACGAGAACTATTTCTCCTATTCGGTCGGCGAGCCGGCAACCGTGGATATTTCGGGTTTCGACATCGCGCATAATCTGAATTTTGGCGACGACGGATCGTCCGAGATCGGCACGGAGGGCGGCGGGCCACGATATACGATCACCAGGGACGGCGGCATGCTGTCCGTCACCGAGATCGGCCAGCCGGCAAACAGGGTCACCTTCGACCTCAACGCCCTGGCGGAGCAACTGCGCCCGATGGAACTGAACTACAACGACCCGGAATCGACCAGGGCCATGACCCTGGAGGCCACCCAGGGCGGCCTGCGCGCGCGGCTCCAGGTCGAACATATAAACGGCCGGCAAAATGGCTTCGGCAACAACGAGATAGACTACGGCTCCGGCCTGCTGCTGATCGGCAGTGGGGAGTAGCCCCTACTCCGCCGCCTCGTCCCGCGCGCGCACCACGGGTTCGCGCATGGTTACGAACTCTTCCGCCGCCGTGGGGTGGATGCCTATGGTGGCGTCGAACTGGGCCTTGGTGGCGCCCATTTTTAGGGCGATGGCGAGGCCCTGGACGATCTCTCCCGCCTCCGGCCCGGCCATATGGGCGCCGACGACGCGGTCGCTGGCCCTGTCGACGATCAGCTTCATGAAGCTGCGTTCCTCGCTGCCCGACAGGGTGTGTTTCAGGGCGCGGAATTCCGAGATATAGACGTCGAGCTCGCCGTAATGGTCATGCGCCGCGGCCTCGGTCAGGCCGACGCTGGCCAGCGCCGGCTGGCTGAACACCGCGCTGGGGATGTCGGCATAGTCGAAGGGCGGCGGGGTCTCGCCGAACAGGTGGCGCGCCAGCCACATGCCCTCGCCCAGCGCCACCGGCGTAAGCTGCACCCTGTCGATCACGTCGCCGATGGCATGGATCGAGGGCGCGCTGGTACGGAAACCGCCATCCACCTTGATGGCGCCGTTTTCAGCCAGTTCCACGCCGGCCGCCTCCAGCCCCAGATTTTCCGTGTTGGCCACGCGGCCGGTGGCGTAGAGAATCAGGTCGGCGGTGATTTCGGCCCCGTCGTCCAATTCGGCGCAATATTCCTCGCCGCGCTTCTCGATGCATTCGACGGTGCTGTTGAAACGGACATCGACACCCTTCTTGCGCATCTCCTGGGCCAGGAACTGGCGCAGATCGTCGTCGAAGCCGCGCAGGAAATGGGGCCCGCGATAGAGCTGCGTCACCTCCGCGCCCAATCCCTTCATGATACCTGCGAACTCGACCGCGATATAGCCGCCGCCGACCACGACGACGCGCCGCGGGAATTTCTCCAGATAGAACATGTCGTCGGAGATCGCGGCATGTTCGCGGCCCCTTATGTCGGGAACGAAGGGCTTGCCGCCGGTGGCGACCAGGATGTGTTTCGCGGTGATGCGCCGCCCCGCGACTTCGACCGTATGGCCGTCCACCACGGTGGCGCGGCCGTCGATGATTTCCACGCCGGCGTTTTTCAGGATGCGCTCGTAGATGCCGTTCAGCCGCTCGATCTCGGCATTCTTGTTGGCGATCAGTGTCGGCCAGTCGAAACGGCTCTCGCCCACCGTCCAGCCGAATCCCGCGGCGTCCACGAATTCGTCGGCGAAATGGGAGGCATAGACGAACAGCTTCTTGGGCACGCAGCCGATATTGACGCAGGTACCGCCATAGAAGCGATCCTCGGCCACGGCCACCCTGGCGCCCAGCTGCGCGGCGATGCGCGATGCCCGCACGCCGCCGGACCCGGCGCCGATAACGAAGAAATCATAGTCGAAACTGCTCATGCCGCCCCCGGTATTTCGATTTTCGCAGCCCTATAGATAAGGATCGCGCGGCGGCGAGGCAAACCGGTGCCGGATCACAACAATGTCATGCCGATTGCATGGCCCGGGCCAGCTTGGCCCAGCGCCATCCGATAAGCCCTCCCACGACGGCTACCTGCAGCAGCACCGGCACGATCACGACGACCGAGTTGCCCATCGGCGACGGCACGAGCGCCGGGATCGCGTCTTCCAGGTCCAGCGCAAACAATATCGTCGGCAGAAGCGCATAGAGAGCCGCGAAATAGACCAGCGCCGACAACAATGCGCGTTTGGCCCGCCCGTCCATGGTCAGGAAATGGATGATCCCGATATCGCGCAGAAGAAACAGCAAAAGCGCCGCCGAAAAAATGCCGGCCGAGCCCAGCCCGGCCGACAGGTATTTATCCGCGGCGTAGTGATAGCGGCCATCCGACAGCAGCGCGGTCACCACGATCAGGGCGCCCGTAACCAGCGCCATCAGCAGACCGGGCGTCCAGGAGGGCATGACGCTCAGGATTTCCCTGGGGGACCCGGAACGGATCGTATCGCGCCAGCGCCGCAGCCGGACGAAACCCTTCGGCTCGGCAAAGGCACCCAGCCAGGTCAGCCCCGCAATCACGATATGGGCCATGAGCAGTTGCAGGATCGCCTCGCCGCCAGGGGTATCAACCACGAAATCGGAAATCCGCCCGGGCATGAACCCCGCCGCATAAACTGCGCAGAACAGGGTGAAGCCGGCCCAGCCGACGGGCCAGCAGCGGAACTGCAGTTCCGCGCGCATCAGCCTGTAAATGCCGAAGCAGCACCAGGCGGTGAAAATCAGGCCAGAGAGAAAACTGAATTCGACATTGCCGGGGGCGAAGCCGTACCAATAGACGACATCGGTATAGTCCCACTTCAGCAAATTCCACAGAATGAGGGCCCCGACGAGGCCGACGATTTGCGCCTGCGTAACGTGAAATCGCAACCGCTCGGGCCGCAGACGCTGAATCGCCAGGCTGGCGAACAACGCCAACACCTGCGAGAACAGCCCGACCAGCAGCAGGCGCAACAGTTCGAACAGGTCGGCATTACCGCCGTAAAGCGCCGCCGGGATGCTGAGCGCCGCCCCGTACCAGACAAAAATCGTGCTGCCCGCGAGCTTGCCCCAGCTCATCGACCAGGGCCCCAGGGCGGACATGCGCTGGGAGTCCCAGGTGCGCCCCGCGACCTCGCCCAGCACGGCGTCGGCCGCCAGCCTGCTGCCCCACGCCACCAAAAGAATGAGTATAACGAAGCCGGCGATTCCGGAGACCGTATCGCCGTAGTCGATAAGGCCGGCCGCGCCATAGAGCAGCAGCAGGATCAGCGGCATGGCGACGAGCCGGTGCAGGGTCAGCTCCAGCAGCAGGTTGCGGCGGAATTCCGGGTTCATATCGCGCCGTCCCCGCCTGTCCCGTTCTTGATCCGCTGCAGGTAGACATCCTGCATGTTGAGGCGGACCGGGCGGAATTCGACCACCGGCAATCCGGCCTCCACCAGTTGCCGCAGCAACGCCGCCCGCGCCTCGGCATCGCCGGCGAAATCGAATCCCACGTTGGCTTCTGTATCCATAACGCCGCTGACCCCATCAATGCCGTGCAGAATTTTCGCCAGCCGGGGATCGGGTTGCGCCAGGACGGCGAGCAGGCGGTTCACCGGCGCGGCCTCGGCAGCCTGATCGAGCGGCGAATGCTCGACGACGCGCCCGTCCCGCACGATCATCATATGGGTGGAGTAGTCCTCCAGCTCGGCCAGGATGTGCGAGGATACGATCAGCGTCATGCCCTCGTCGCGCAATGTCACCAGCAGGCGGGAAAGCTCCTGGCGCGCCTCCGGGTCCAGCCCCGAGGCCGGCTCGTCCAGCAGCAGCAGGTTCGGCCGGTGGATGATCGCCTGCGCGACCGCCAGGCGCTGGCGCAGGCCGCGCGAAAGGGTGCCGGCCTTCTGGTCCAGCCGGTCGGCAAGCCCCAGCCGCTCGGCGCTCTGTTCCACCGCGGCCGGCCGCTCCACCCAGGGAACGCCATGGGCGGCGGCGTGATGATCCAGGCATTGGCGGACCGAAAGGTCGTCGTAAAGGCCGAAGAAATCCTGCAGAAACCCCAGCCGCCTGTGGATATCGCGCGGATGTTCCTCGACATTCAGCCCATCGACGACCACGCTGCCCGAATAGGGGGTTTCCAGCGCCGCCAGGCAGCGCAGCAGCGTCGTCTTGCCCGCCCCGTTGGGGCCGACGAGGGCGGTAATGCTGCCCGGTTCGATATCGAAGGATACCCCGAACAGCGCGCGCGCCGTCGGGTAGTCGTAAATCAGGTCGCGAACCTGGACGACCGCCGTCGAGGCCGAGTGATCGTATGCGGCGGCGTCCAGTGTCACGTTATGACCTCTCCCGGCTCAGCTCACGCCGCCCATGCAGATATATTTGACCTCCATGAACTCGTCGAGGCCGTGATGGGAGCCCTCGCGGCCGATGCCGGATTCCTTGACCCCGCCGAACGGCGCGACCTCGGTCGAGATGATACCGACATTGGCGCCGACGATGCCGTATTCGAGGCCCTCCGAAACGCGCCAGACCCGGCCCATGTCGCGGCTGAAGAAATAGGCAGCCAGGCCGAATTCGGTATCGTTGGCCATCGCGATCGCTTCCTCTTCGGTTTTGAAGCGGAACAGCGGGGCCAGCGGGCCGAAGGTCTCTTCCTTCGTCACCTTCATGCTGGTGTCCACATCGGCCAGGATGGTCGGCTGGAAGAAGGATTGGCCGAGTTCGTGGCGGCTACCGCCGACCACGAGGCGCGCGCCTTTGGACAGCGCATCCGCGATATGTTCCTCTACCTTCTCGACCGCCGACATATCGATCAGCGGGCCCTGGCTGACGCCCTCGTCGATACCGCTGCCGACTTTAAGGCCGCTGACCGCCTCGGCGAGTTTTGCCGCGAAGGCGTCATAGACGCCTTCCTGCACCAGCATGCGGTTGGCGCAGACGCAGGTCTGCCCGGCGTTGCGGTATTTCGAGGCCATGGCCCCTTCCACCGCCGCATCCAGGTCGGCATCGTCGAACACGATGAAGGGCGCATTGCCGCCCAGTTCCATGCTGACTTTCTTCACCGTACCGGCGCACTGCTGCATCAGGACCTTGCCGATCTCGGTCGAGCCGGTGAAGGTCAGCTTGCGGACGATCGGGTTGGAGGTCATTTCGCCGCCGATCGCGCCCGCACTGCCGGTCACCACGCTGAACACGCCCTTGGGCACGCCCGCGCGCTCGGCCAGTTCGGCCAGGGCCAGCGCCGAATAAGGAGTCGCGCTCGCGGGCTTGACCACCATCGGGCAGCCGGCGGCCAGCGCCGGGCCGGCCTTGCGGGTAATCATCGCCGCCGGGAAGTTCCACGGCGTGATCGCGGCACAGACGCCGATCGGCTCCTTGATCACGACGACACGGCGGTCGGCCATATGGGGCGGGATCACTTCGCCATAAGCGCGCCGGCCCTCCTCGGCGAACCATTCCAGGAACGAGGCCGCATAGACGACTTCGCCTTTCGCCTCGGGCAGCGGCTTGCCCTGCTCGGACGTCATCAGCAGGCCCAGATCGTCCTGGTTTTCCAGCATCAGGTTGAACCAGCGGCGGATGATGTCGCCACGCTCCTTGGCGGTCTTCGCGCGCCAGGCCGGCCAGGCAGCGTTCGCGGCCTCGATCGCACGTCGGGTTTCGTCGGCGCCCATTTTCGGCACGGTCCCCAGGGTTTCGCCGGTCGCGGGGTTGTTGACGTTAATGGTGTCGCCGCTGTCGGCATCGGCCCAGGCGCCGTCGATATAGCATTGCTGCCGGAAAAGGCTCTTGTCTTTGAGCTGCATGTCAGCCATCTCCCAAGGAGGAAAAAATAAGGTGTGAAATCCGCTTGGCGGCATATCGCGCCGCCCGCGCCGTCTGTTAGCAGATTGGGGCCGGCGCCGCCAGCCCTTGCCAGACGGCCGCGAATTATTAATATGGCGAACCTCGCAAAATGAGTAACAAGAAGAAGAAGAACGATATGGACATAAGAATTATTCGGGCAGTTATGGCGATGATGATAGTCGCCATTCTGGGGGGATGCGAAAGCAAGACAGGCGATGGCAAGGCGGAAGCGGAAGCGCCGGCCGCAACGGAAACCGAAACGCCCGCCACGCCGGAGCCGGAATCCGAAGCCGCGACGAACGTTCCTCGCGATACATACGCCCCCGATGGGCTGGACGGCGCCACGGTCACGATCAAACCGCTCGGCAAGGCGCTGATCAGCGTAGTCTCGGGCTACCCCGTGCGAATGTATGAGGGCGCTTCGAAGGGCGAGTACCGCCAGGCCAGGCTGACGCCGGGCGACTACATCCTTCATGTGGGGAATATCGAGGCGCGGCAGGGCCTGAATCTGAACTTCCATGGCGAAGCCGGCGATTATTATGCGCTGGCGCTGACCTACGCGGTCGAGGGTGAGTTGTTCTGGACGCCGGTCGTCGTCAGCGGTTCGCCGAACGGGCCGATCGCCGCCGACAAGGACGGGCTGCTGGTGGGCAAGACGCAGGCCGAGGCGTTAAGGCTGCTGACCGCAAGTTCGAACAGGCCGGCCACGGCCCGGCAGGCAGAGGCGGAATCCGCCCAAGAAAAGGTGGAAGAGGCCGCGCAAAGGAAGCAGGCCGCCGAAGCGAAGGCCAAGGCGCTCTTCGACAAAGGCCTGAAAGCTTATGAAGCGAACCGCATGGAAGAAGCCCTGCAAGCATTCGACGAGGCACTGATGATCGCGCCGAATTTCGATTCGGCGCTGGTCTTGCGCGGCGCGACCCTGGGTCGCCTGAAAAAACCGAAATCCGCCCTGGAATCGCTGGACAAGGCGATCAGGATCGGGCGCAACAACCGGGGCGCCGATGACGAATGGCTGTACTGGCCCTTTCTGGAAAAAGGCCTGATCCTGGCGCTCGCGCGCAAGCCGGACCTGGCCAATGAGGCGCTCGGCGAATCGATCCGCGTCAAGCCCACGGTAAAGGCGCTGATCGCGCGCGCCAATTTGAGCTTCGTCCAGGGCCAGTTGCTTGGTAAAAAAGACGACTGGGACGGTGCCGAGCCCTTCTTCAGGCGCGCCCAGGCGGATGCGGATAAGGGCATTGAGTTGGAGCCCAAATCGCTCAAGCTCTGGTCCATCAAAACCGGCGCCCATATCATGCTGAACGAGCATGAACAGGCCTGTTCGGCGATGCGCAAGGCATGCGACCTCGGTAATTGTTCGATCCTCGAGCAATACCCGCAGTGCAAACCCGGCGGGTCCTGACGAAAGTGGATTTTATGAAATACGGAATATCGCGGCGGGGGTTGATGGGATCGGCCCTGGCCGCGGGCGCGGCGGCAATGCTGCCCGGCACCCACCGCATGGCAGGCGCCGCCCCCTTGCCCCGGACGTTGACGGCCGGCCCGGCGGTCGCGCCGCTGGTCGGCGGGAAATGGCCGGACACGCGGGTCTGGGCCTATGACGGGGTCGTGCCGGGCCCGGAGATCCGGGTTCGCCAGGGCGATATGGTCCGCGTCATCGCACGCAATCGCCTGGAGCAGCCGACGACGGTGCATTGGCACGGCATAAGGCTGCCCAACGCCATGGACGGCGTGCCGGACCTGACCCAGGAGGCGATCCCGCCCGGCGGCGAATTCAGTTACGAGTTCGAGGCCGTGGACGCCGGCAGCTTCTGGTACCACCCCCATGTCAACAGCACGGAGCAACAGGGCCGGGGTCTGGCCGGCGCGCTGATCGTGGAGGAAAAGGAACCGGTCCGGGTCGACCGCGACGTGACCTGGGTGATCGACGATTGGGTGCTGCGCAACACCGCCCAGATCGACGACAGCTTCGGCAATGGGATGGCGATGAGCCATGGCGGGCGCACCGGCAATACGGTGACGATCAACGGCCGCGTTCCGACCGAATTCGCCGTGAAGTCCGGCGAGCGGATCCGGCTGCGGCTGATCAATGTCGCCAATGCGCGGACTTTCGGGTTGAAATTCGGGTCTCTAAAGCCGCAAATCATTGCGCTGGACGGACAGCCGGTGGCCCCGCATGAGCCCTCGGGCGGGCGCGTCGTCGTCGCCGCGGCGCAGCGGGTGGACCTGATCATCGACATGGCCGGCAAGCCGGGCGAAAAGGTGCAGGTAACCGACGACTATTTCCGCGGCCGGGAATACGAGTTCGTCACCATCGCCCATGATGAAGGCAAGCCCTTGCGCGACTCCCCGCTGGACGCGCCGATCGCCCTGCCCCGCAATCCCCTGC
>DAOVHN010000093.1 GCA_030671915.1 Pseudomonadota bacterium | reverse complement strand
GTCCTGGTCGTCCACCTGTTCTCCGCCGGGCTGATCCGGCGTAATTTTGATCTGTTTGCCGGGTTCGGGGGCAAGTTCGGGCACGACCAGGAGCCTGGGTTTGTCCTTGTCCGAACCGCCCATCGACACCAGAATAACGGGAATGAAAATCAGGAAAGCCGCGCCCACGACAATGAGTATCTTGAACTTCTTCCAGACGCGTTTTAGCGGCGGAATATCGTCATCGTCATCGTCATCGTCGTAATCTTCAAGTTGCGCTTCGAGAGCGTCAAGATCGTCGTCAGCTGCCATCACCGCATCTCCTCGACCGGTTCAATGCCGAATATACCCAGTCCGGAATCGATAACTGTCTGGACTCCTTGGACTAATACTAGCCGAGCCATCGTCAACTTTTCGTCATCTCCCTGCACGATCCGCAACGACGAATCCTTACTTCCCTTGTCCCAGAAGGCGTGCAACAGCGCGGCCAGTTCATACAGGTAATAGGCAATCCTGTGTGGTTCATGGGCATCGGCCGCCGCCTCGACCAGCCGCGGCCAGCCCGCAACTATCTTGATGAGACCTAACTCTGACTCATCCGTCAAGCATGATATGGGGGTTGCGACTAGTGTCTGCAACGACATATCGTGGTTTGGGAAGTATTTACGGGCCTGTCGCCGCGACGAATGGCAGCGCGCGCTGGCGTACTGAACATAGAAGATCGGGTTGTCCCGGGTCTTCTCTGTAACAGCCGTAAGGTCGAAGTCCATCTGGGCATCGTTCTTGCGCGTAAGCATATGAAATCTAACGACTTCCGGGCCGACCTCATCAACCAGGGCGCGCAATGTAACGAAGGTTCCGGCGCGCTTGGACATCTTCATCGGCTCGCCCTTGTCCATCAGCCGGACGATCTGGCAAATCTTGACGTCAAGCGCCCCTTCGCCGGCCGAAAACGCCGTCACGGCGGCCTGCATTCTTTTTACGTATCCGGCGTGATCGGCCCCCCAGACATCGATCATTTCGGCGAATCCGCGCCGGAACTTGTCCAGATGATTCGCGATGTCCGAGGCGAAATAGGTCCAGCTGCCGTCTGACTTCTTCAGGGGCCGATCCACATCGTCGCCGAAATCGGTGGCCCGGAACAGGGTCTGCGGCCGCGGCTCCCAGTCCTCCGGCGCCTTGCCCTTGGGCGGCTCCAGCACGCCGGTGTAGATATGGCCCATATCCTCCAGCGTCTTCAGCCCGGCATCGACCATGCCGTCTTCGACGAGTTTGCGCTCGGAGGTGAAGACTTCCTGATGCACGCCCAGCGCCGCCAGATCCGCGCGGATCAGGTCCATCATCGCATCGATGGTGAATGCCCTTACATCCGCCAGCCATTCCGATTCCGGTGCGTCCAGCCACTTGTCGCCATGCAGCTCGGCAAGTGCCCGGCCGACCGGCTTCAGATAGTCGCCCGGATAGAACCCTTCGGGAATCTCGCCGATATCGCGCCCCAGCGCCTCGCAATAGCGAAGATGAGAGGACCGGGCGAGCGTATCGACCTGTGTCCCGGCATCGTTGATATAGAATTCCTTGGTAACGTTATATCCGGCCTTGTCCAGCAGGGCGGCCAGCACGTCTCCGAACACGGTGCCCCTGGCATGGCCGATATGCAGCGGACCGGTGGGATTGGCGGAGACATATTCCACATTCACCTTGGCCCCGGCGCCATGGTCCGACGCGCCATAGGCCGCGCCCTGCCCGATCGCCACCTTCAGACAGTCATGCCAGACCGCATCGCCCAGCCGCATGTTGATGAAACCGGGGCCGGCAATCTCAACCTCGGAGACGCCCTCGACCTCGCGCAGCCCCGCCGCCATCATCTCGGCGATGTCGCGCGGCTTCATGCCCGCCGGCTTGGCCAGCAGCATTGCGGCGTTGGTCGAAATATCGCCATGCGACGGGTCGCGCGGCGGCTCCGCCGTCAGGCGCGCGGTATCGAGACCGCGAGGCAGGCTGCCTGCCTCGACCAACTTTTCGATTATCGCTTCAATATGATCCCGGTATGTACTGAAAATATTCATTTTATTCCGTCGCCAGATTGTTCCAGCCGTTCATGTTCCTGCGTTGCATAGCGGTCGGTCATCCCCGCGATATAGTCCGCCACCAAGCGCGCCAGACCGGCCTCTTCCGCCCCCGCCGACTGATCGCGCCATTCCCCCGGCAAGCGTTCCGGCGCCGCCATCAGCCGCCTGAACAGATCGGTGACGATCCGGCGCGCATGCTCGGTTTCCCGTAGTACCGATCCGCGCCGGTACATGTTGGCGAACAGAAAGTCCTTGAGAGCGCGGTCCTTTTGGCCCATGGCGTCCGAAAAGGCAACCGTCGCGTGGTCCAACCCCCTGATATCCGAGACGGTTTCGGGCGCGTCCGCGACGAGACGGCGCCGGGTCTCGTCCAGCAGGTCCCTCACCATGGCGTCGATCAGGCGCCGCACCGTCTCGTGGACGATGCGCGCAGGCGCGGCATCGGGATAACGCTTCGCCACCGCATGGAACATCTCCGCCACATGCGGCACGGCGTCCAGGGCGTCGATCGCAAAAAAGCCGGCGCGCAATCCGTCGTCCAGGTCGTGATGGTCGTAGGCGATATCGTCGGCAAGCGCCGCGACCTGGGCCTCCGGCCCCGGCCAGCTCGCCAGCGCCAGGTCGTTCCTGGCGTTGTATTGCGCGATGGTGGCGGGCAACGGCCCCGCCTGCCCTGCTCCGGTTAGCGGCCCGTTATGTTTCACCACGCCTTCCAGGGTCTCCCAGGTCAGGTTCAGCCCGTCGAATTCGGCGTAGCGCTGTTCCAGATGCACCAGGATACGCAGGGTCTGGTCGTTATGGCTGAAGCCACCCCAGGGCGCCATCACCGCGTTCAGCGCCTCTTCCCCGGCGTGGCCGAAGGGGGTGTGGCCCAGATCGTGGGCCAGGGCCTGCGCCTCGGCGAGGTCTTCGTCCAGCCGCAGCGCGCGGGCGATGGTGCGCCCGATCTGCGCCACCTCGATGCTGTGGGTCAGCCTGGTGCGGAAATGATCGCCCTCGGGCGAGATGAAGACCTGGGTCTTGTGCATGAGCCGCCGGAAGGCGGTGGAATGGACGATACGGTCGCGGTCGCGCTGGAACGGCGTGCGGACTTCGCTTTCCTGTTCGGGGTGCAGACGCCCCCGGCTGTCCTGCCAACGGGTCGCATAGGGGGCCAGACGGTCGCTCATAGCCGCGACTGTATCGGCCCGCGCCGGGCAAATTGCAAGTGCGCCGGCAATTGACAGACCGCGCCGCGACCCTACATAGGAAGGACTGAGTGCGAACAAAACCTGGATTGAATCGAATGACCGATATCTTTGCCGACGGCACAACGGCGGACGACCGTAACTTCACCGTGTCCGACAGCGCCGTCAAGCGCATCGCTTGGCTGATCGAACAAGAGGAAGGCGACGCGCTGTTCCTGCGCGTCAGCGTATCGGGCGGCGGCTGTTCCGGCTTCCAGTACGGCTTCACCTTCGACGACGAAATCCGGGCCGAGGATCATTCCTTCGAGCGCGACGGCGTGAAGGTCGTGGTCGATGAGACCTCGCTGGACCTGATGGGCGGCGCGGAGATCGATTTCGTCGAGGATCTGATCGGCGCGTCCTTCCAGATTCGCAATCCCATGGCGACGGCGTCCTGCGGCTGCGGCAGTTCCTTTTCCGTCTGACCAGAACCGCCGACTCGTGCTAGGAGAGAGGCCCGCCGCCGCGCGGGCCTTTTCGATTCCAGGAACGTCAGTATGAAAATCGCCACCTTCAACGTGAACTCCGTCAAGGCGCGCCTGCCGCGCGTGCTCGAGTGGCTGAAGGAGGAGGCGCCCGACGTCGCCCTGCTGCAGGAGATCAAGACCGTCGACGAGGCCTTCCCGGCCATGGAGATCGAGGATATGGGCTACAATATCGCGACCCATGGCCAGAAGACCTATAACGGCGTGGCAATCCTCTCGAAGAGCCCCATGGAGGACGTCCTGCGCGGCCTGCCCGGCGACGAGGCGGACGAACAGGCGCGTTATATCGAGGCGACTATCGGCGACCTGCGCGTCGCCTCGATCTATCTGCCCAACGGCAACCCGGTCGATTCGGAGAAATATCCCTACAAGCTGGCCTGGATGGACCGCCTGACCGCCCATGTCCGCGACAATCTGCTGCCCGTCGAGCAGCCCTTCGTGCTGGGCGGCGACTACAATGTCATTCCGGCGGACCTGGACGTCTACGACCCCAAGGCCTGGGCCAATGACGCCCTGTTCCGCCCCGAAACCCGCGCAAAGTTCCGCGCCCTCATCCATCTCGGCCTGACCGAGGCCTGGCGCGCACTGCATGCCGGGCCCGGCTATAGCTTCTGGGACTACCAGGCCGGCCGCTGGCCCCGCGACGAAGGCCTGCGCATCGACCATTTCCTGCTCTGCCCCCGCGCCGCCGACCGGCTGCAAGCCTGCGAAATCGACAGAGGCCCGCGCGGCAAGGAAAAAGCGTCGGACCACACGCCGGTCTGGTGCGAGATCGGCGAGCCGGAATGATAACCCGGCCGCGGGAATTCGCCTGCCCCAGGCTCAGCCCGATGCCGGCATCGGTCAGCGATCCGGCGCCGCTTTCCCCATGAGTTTTTCGAGTAGTTCTGTTTCCCGCGGATGCGAGCCGACATAGATTTCGCGCCCTTCGCGAATTTTCGCTAATTCCGCATCGACATTCAGTGGCGTCACCAGACGGCCGAAATCGCCCGGCGCCCTCCCGCCTTCAGGCGCAACACCCATGATGCGCGCCAATATCAGATCGCCTGTCCGTGGTCTGTAGTGGCTGTCCTCGAAATACCAGCGCCCCTTCGATTTCCCGTCGGCAAGCGCTGGTTCCGATGTTATCGAATTAAACCCGCTGAAGTTCCAGAGCCGAACATCAGGCTTGCGCCGAGCCTTGCGGTTCAAGGATTCCACAAGATCCGCAAGATCCCTCAGCCAGGCTGCATAATCCGCCGAATAACCCAGCCGCCAGTATAGTTCCATGCGCATCGCATGTACCGGCGGGATGAAGATATCCACCCGTTCTACGCCGGCGTCGAGCCGTTCTATCGCTCTGCTTATCGCCGCCATGTCGCCAGGGTCGTATCCGTGCGTCCAGGCCTGTTCAAATTCGGCGATTATTTCGCGCATATTCGCTTCGATCCTCCGCCGAAACGGCTTGTCCGTTTTCGGATAGTCGAAAAAGCCATGGCCCCGGTAACGCGCAACCCTGCCGGCCATGTTATCCGTGACGGTTCCAAGAGAGTCTTTCAGCGCCTTGTGGGAAAGGATCAGACCAAGGATGGTCCGAAGATTTCCCTGGCCCGCAAAGGCCGATCTCGCAAAATCCTTGCCGACATTCTTGTCCATCACGAAGGCTTCGAAATCCAGCCCGATGACAATCCGATTCATAGGCTGACAAGCCGCTGCGTATTCCGTGATGGGTCCCAGTTCCTTGAGGGTAAGGCTGGTAACCCCGGCGTTGTAGGCGTTGTGGCCGACAAGCGCGGCAGAACGGTGATCGAGGCCTTGCATGACGCGGGAGGAGCCGACAAGCAGTACATCGTATTCACCGCGGCAGACTTGAATGGATTTGACGGCCCGGCCATCGTTCATCCTGGTTTCGCTGGCGTTGAAACCGGCGATCCTGACCAGTCTGAACAGTCCGTATGGATCGACCAGGACATTGATTCCCGCGAGCAGGGCCATCAGGCCGGCGACCGTTGCCGTGAATAGCGTTGTGTAGCCTCTGAAACTCATCGTCATCAAAATCTGAAATAGTAAAAATCTAGCGGCGTTCCCATCGACAGGATCGCGACGAAGGCGATGATCCCCAGCAGGACGGCATAAAGCGGACCCGGACGCCAGACGATGCGGGACGACCAGCGGCCCAGCGGCGCGGTCGAAGCGGTGAGAGCCGGCTGGTAGTTCCGCATGAACTGATAGATATTCGGCGCGGTCAACGTGAAAACCAGGATAGCCAGGACTTTCAGGAAACCCTCGACCGAGACCGCCGGAATTTCGACCAGTGCGACGTCCTGTCCGGCCAGCGCCGTGAAGATGGTCCAGATCGACTCCATGCTCTCCACCCGGAAGAGGGTCAGGGAAACCAGCATCGCGGTGAGCGTAACGAACCGAACTACCATGCTCCAGGAGGGTTTCAGCCATACAGGAAGGCGGCCCGACAGATTGAAGGTCTTCTTCCACAGGCGGTCGGCCATAAGGAACATTCCCTGAAACAAACCCCAGATCACGAATGTCCAGGCCGCGCCATGCCACAGCCCGGCGATCATCATTACGAGTATGAGGTTGATATACAACCGCACTTCACCCTTCCTGCTCCCCCCGAGCGGGAAGTAGAGGTAATCCCGCAGGAAGCGGTTGAGCGTCAGGTGCCATCTGTTTCTGTACTCGGCGAAATCCCTGGCCTTGAACGGCGAATCGAAATTGAGCGGCAGGCGAATACCGAACATGCAGCCTATACCGATCGCGATATCCGAATAGGCCGAGAAATCGAAATAAATCTGGCCGCTCCAGGCCAGGACGCCCTGCCACGCCGCCAGCGCCCCGATCCCTGACCCTTGAGCGGCCGCCTGGAAGACAGGCGTCGCCCATCCGTTCAGATTGTCTGCGATGACGGTTTTCTTGAACAAGCCAAGGGTCAAAATCGTCAGCCCGATTGCGATATTTTTCCAGTCCACCCGCCTTGCGCCCTTGCTCGCGAACTGCGGCATCATCTCGGCATGGTGGACGATCGGGCCGGCGATCAATTGCGGGAAGAAGGAGACGAACAGGCAGTAGCTGACAAAATCGCGTTCCTTCGCAAGCCCTCTGCGGCAATCCACCAGATAGGCGATTTGCTGGAAGGTGAAAAAGGATATAGCGAGAGGCAAGACGATCGCGCTGAGCACGAAGTCCGTTCCGGCGAGCCAGTTCAGGTTCTCGACGAGGAAATGCGAATATTTGAAATAACCGAGCAGGCCGAGATTAACCGCTACGCCCATGCCGAGAAATATCGTTCCGCGCCGGCCCGCGCCTTTATTCGCCAGCAGGATTCCAAAGGCGTAGTTGAAGAGAATCGAGGCGGACAGGAGCGTCAAATAGACCGGATTCCACCAAGCGTAAAACAACAGCGACGCCAGAGTCAGCCATACGATCGCAAGGCGTGAATGTCCAAGGCCCGCGATCGTGTAAAACCCGATAACCGTCAGCGGCAGAAAAAAGAAAATGAATTCATGGGTACTGAAAAGCACGGCCTTGCGAAGGGCACCCGCCCCTGCCCCTTCGTTGCGTTGCGGCCCCTTCTAACAACGGCTTCGTCTGCTGTCCACCTTGTCCCTGTGCCATTTTACCTTTATCGAAGTACGGAAATCTACAGGGTAGATATCCCAAAGAGCGAGAGGAACAACGCAGCCCGGCGCGACAGGTTATCCTCCTCCCCGTCGGCCACGCGGCTTCAGCGACGCTGCGGGAAGACAGATCGCGCCTGTCGTGCTAGTCAGAGAGCATGTTCGACTACAGCCTGATCCATTGGACGACCTTTCTCGCTGCGGCGGTGCTGCTGAACCTGGCGCCCGGCCCGGACATGGCCTTCATCCTCGCACAGACGGCGAGAGGAGGCAGATCGGCGGGTTTCTCCGCGATGTTCGGTATCTGGACCGGCGCGTTCGGCCATGTGCTGATGGCGGCCATGGGGCTTACCGCCATCCTCGCCGCTTCGGCCGCCGCGTTCACGATCGTCAAATGGGTGGGTGCCGCCTACCTTATCTGGCTTGGCGTCCAGGCGTTGCTGTCGCGCGGCGGCGGTTTCATGGCCAAGGCCGACAGCGGCCCCCGATCGGCCTGGCCGATCTTCCGGCAAGGAGTCCTGGTCGCGCTGTTGAATCCCAAGGTGGCGGTTTTCTTCCTGGCCTTCCTGCCGCAATTCGTGGTCCCGGGCGCGGGGCCGGCCTGGGCGCAACTTTTCCTGCATGGCTCGCTCATCGTCGTCGTCGCGGGATTCGTCGAACCCCCACTCATCCTCGCCGGCGCCCGT
>DAOVHN010000210.1 GCA_030671915.1 Pseudomonadota bacterium | reverse complement strand
CGGACCGGAGAGCCGCCGCCGTCCCCCAATCCCCCATGTTCGAGGATGTTGAACAGGGCCTGGCGGGCGCGGTCGGACGTCGGGCGAACTTCGCGGCCCGCCGGGACGGCCAGTTTGCGGCCGCGGTGTTTACCGGCGGTTACTCGCACGGGGCCTTCCCTTGGGGGCTGTTGAATTCCTCTTTATCCCGCCTTTGCGGCGGGAATCCGCCCCCTCCCCAACCCCTCCCCCGCCAGCGGGAGAGGGGCTTTTCCCTGCCGTAGCGGCCTTCTTGCTCCCTCTCCCGCCATGGGCGGGGGAGGGTTGGGGAGGAGGTGGCGCGCCTGGCTTTCCAGCATTTCGCTTCGCTGCCTTCTTCCCCCGGTAGGCCTTCTTCTCCTTCGCCCTGGCTTCGCCCGTGCCCTGCGCCCTGGCGCCGCCGATCTGGTCGGCGAGTACGCGGCCCCGGACCTCCTCGGCCTCTCCCTCCTTCATGTCCCCGAGCTGGAAGGGGCCGTATGAGGTGCGGATCAGGCGCATTACGCGCCAGCCCAGATGCTCGCAGACCCGCCGCACCTCGCGGTTTTTGCCTTCGGTCAGCGAGATTGTAAGCCAGGCATTGTTGGGCATCTGGCGGTCCAGCCGGGCGCGGATCGGGCCATAGCGCATGCCCTCGATCTCAATACCTTTTTCCAGCCGTTCCAACCTCTGCGGGTCCACCTTGCCGTTCACTCGCACCCGGTAGCGCCGCACCCAGCCAGTCGAGGGCAGCTCCAGCCGGCGCGCCAGTTCGCCGTCGTTGGTCAGCAGCAGCAGCCCCTCGGAATTGATATCCAGCCGCCCGATGGAGACCACGCGGGGCATGCCCTTCGGTAGCTGCTCGAACACGGTGGGGCGCCCTTGCGGGTCGCGGTTCGTCGTCACCAGCCCGACGGGTTTGTAATAGCGCCACAGGCGCGTCGGCTCGACCGCGGGGAGCGGCTTGCCGTCCACCACGATGACGTTCGCGTCGGTGACCGTGAAGGCGGGTGTGTCCAGAACCTTGCCGTCCACCGCCACGCGGCCGGCCGCGATCCAGGTCTCGGCCTCGCGCCGGGAACAGAGCCCCGCCCGCGCCAGCCTTTTCGCGATCCGCTCGCCCTTGGTCTCGCTCAAACCGTCAACCCTTCGGGTCATGGCCGGCGGCGCCCAGGCCCGCGGCTTCGGCGACGAAGGCGGCGAGGATTCGCTCGTCGGCCAGGTCGATCATGAATTCCGGGTGCCACTGCACGCCGATTGCGAAGCGGTGACGGGTGCTTTCGATGCCCTCGATCACGCCGTCGGGTGCGCGCGCGTTTACGACCAGGCCGGCCGGGGTGTCGGCCGCGGCCTGGTGGTGGGCGCTGTTGACCCGCACCGCATCGACGCCGCAGATCTTTTGCAGCAAGGTTCCGGACTCCAGCACTACCAGATGCCCGGCCTCATGGCGCGGGTTCGGCTGTTCATGGTCCAGCGCATCCTCGATGGCGTCGGGGATGTGCTGAATCAGCCTGCCGCCCAGCACCACATGCAGCAATTGCTGGCCGCCGCAGATGCCCAGCACCGGGATATCGCGCTCCAGCGCGCCTTCCGTCACGGCCCATTCGAAATCGGTGCGGCCGACCTTGGTTTTGACCGTCTCGTGGTGCTTTGCGTCGCCATACAGCGAAGGGTCGATGTCGAAATTGCCGCCGGTAACCATCAGCCCGTCGATCCGGTCCAGATAGGCATCCACCATGCCGGCCTCGTGCGGCAGCATGATCGGCACGCCGCCCGCATGTACCACCGCCTCGGCATAATTGCGCCGCAATGCGTACCAGTCATACCGCGACCAAGCCTCATTGCCGCCGGGTTCGCAGTCCAGTGTAATGCCGATGACGGGATCTTTCATGGCAAGGACATTACGCCGCGACATGGCGTCGCGCAACGGTGCAACCCGCTTGAGGATGGCGGGCAGGTCGTGTATATACACTTACGTATAGTCAGTCAGGGATGAGGATTCGCAGGGTGGCGAAAGGCGATCTCTCGGCGACCGCGATGTGCACGAGTTTCAATCTGCGCAAGGCGGCACGCGCCGTAACGCAATTTTACGACGACGCTTTGCGGGACAGCGGGCTGAAGAGCACGCAGTTCTCGCTGCTGGCGGCCGCCTCGATCGCGGGCACGGCGCCGATCAGCCGGCTGGCCGAGGAAATGGCGATGGACCGCACGACCCTGACCCGCAACCTCAAGCCGCTGGAGACCGAGGGTCTGTTGCGGATCGAGGCCGGCGCCGACCGGCGGGTGCGCAACATCACCATTACGCCTGAAGGCGAGGCCCTGCTGGAAAAAGCCGCGCCGATGTGGCGCGATGCCCAGACCCGGATAATCGACAAGCTGGGCGACGAACGCTGGGGCGAGTTGCTGCGCCAGTTGCAAAGCGTGCGCCGGGCGCTCCAGGACTAGCTCTCACTATATTGTGAACCGGTAAGCCGCAACCCGCGGCTCGTTTGATGTTGACTCAAAATGTGTATATACACTATTTACTGTTTTCGCCAATGGCTGGCGATAGCAGATCGTCGCCGTTCGAAATGACGAAACAGGAGAAAAACGAATGACGGAAACAAGTTTTGGCGCCGGTGAAGGCCGGCCGCATATAACGTCGCATATAACCATGTCGGCGATTCTGGCCGGCATGGTCTGGTTCGCGGCGATCCTGACATTGAGCCTGCAGGGGGCGCTGGAAGCGGAGCCGGACAGTCCCCCGGTCCGCCTGTTGATCGCGGCCAGCCTGCCGGTGCTGTCTTTTCTTGGTCTGTATGGAGCGTCGGGGGCTTTTCGCCAATGGGTCCTGGCGCTCGACCTGCATCTACTGGTGGCGATGCAGTCGTGGCGCGTGCTTGGCGGGGTGTTTCTGGTCCTGTTAGCCTACGGGATATTGCCGAGTTTCTTCGCCTGGCCGGCAGGCCTGGGCGATGTCGCCATTGGCCTGGCTGCCCCGTTCGTTCTGCTGGCCATGCTTCGGGATTCCGGTTTCGTCCGGCGCAAACGGTTCCTTGTCTGGAACTTGCTCGGACTTCTTGATTTCGTGGTCGCGATCGGGGCGGGCACACTGAGTTCGGGTATGTTCCAGGGGCTCACCGGCCCGGTCACCGCGGCCCCGGTGAATGCATGGCCGCTAAGCATGATCCCGGGTTTCCTGGTCCCGCTGTTTGCAATGATGCATCTGGCGGCCATTTTCCAGACGCGCAAGGCTGCTTGACGCAGCGCCAAGCCGGCGGCAGGCTGCCGGCATGAAGGATACCGGTTACATGGAAATCGCGCTGGACGAGGCGCGGGCGGCGGCCGGGCGGGGCGAGGTTCCCGTCGGCGCGGTGCTGGTCGACGGCGCCACCGGCGAGATCCTGGCGCGCGCCGGCAACCGCACCGAGGCGACCGCCGACCCCACCGCCCATGCCGAGATGCTGGTCATCCGCGAAGCCGCCGCCAACGCCGCCGTGCCGCGCCTGGCCGGCTGCGACCTTTATGTGACGCTGGAGCCCTGCGCCATGTGCGCCGCCGCGATCTCGTTTGCGCGCATCCGGCGGCTTTATTACGGGGCGGAGGATCCGAAGGGCGGTGGCGTCGATCACGGCCCGCGCTTTTTCGGCCAGCCGACCTGCCACCACCGCCCGGAAGTCTACGGCGGCATCGCGGAAAGCGAGGCGGCGGAGTTGCTCAGGGATTTCTTCCGCGAGCGGCGGTAGGACGAGGTCGCGCGGACGCTTTAAATCCGCATCGAGTAGCGCTGGTGCAGCCGGGCGATATGCATGGCGAGCCATTTGGGGGCATTGTCGTCCCTGGACCAGCTGGCCCACAGGTCGAGATAGCTCATCGCTACGAAATCGATGTCGGCGCCGGCGACGGCTGCCTGGAAAAGCTCTATTTCCTGGTGATGCTCGTCGAATTCCTCGTAGCGCGCGGCGTTCAGCGGCTCCCAATACAGATAGAGCAACGTGGCCGGCACCGTCGGCGTATTGTCATCCGCCAACGCGTCGAGCATTGATCTGAGCCCCATATACTGCTTGATCATCCGCGCCGCGTCGAGCCGCGAATAGCCATGGTCGCCCTGTTGCAGCGCCACCATCTCGCGGCGCCAGCCATTTTCCTCGCGTTCGGCCCAGAAGGCCTCCATCTGTTCGGTAAACGACACCCGGTGGCCGGACAGATAGTCGGTGGTTTCCGACTCGATGCCGACGATCCGGCTGGCCGATATCAGCAGCGCGGGCATCCACAGCCAGCTCTTGCCCTCGATCGGCGGCATGCGGATTTCGAAGAGCAGATCGCGCTAGCCGCGCTGGACGCGAACCACCAGCGAACCCAGACCGTACAGACAGGGCGCCAACGCATTGGCCAGTATCAAGGTCGGCGACTGCGCCGCGTAAAGCCGCGGCTGCCGGCTGCCCGGACCCTTCGAGTCGGCCGTGGCGAAGACCTGCCGTACCCTGTCCGCATCGATGCCCTCGACGAGGCTGTCCGCGAAACCCGCATAGCCAAGATCGTCGATCTTTGCGTTGGGACGGCCGCCCACGAGGGATTCCGCGAAAAGCTGTGTCAGATTGGACTCGATTTTTGCCAAAAATGGAACTCCCGGTTCCCTAAAGAAATGAAATTCAGAACGCGACGGGGATCATATAGCGGGGAAAATACGGCAAGTCAGCGGCTAATATCATTGCTGGCGCCATGGCGCCACGACACCAGGCGCCATGACACCAAAAGATTATCCGCCTTCCCGCGCTACCGCGCGCCAGCCGATGTCGCGGCGGCAGAAGCCTTGCGCCCAGTCGATACGGTCCACCGCCCCATAGGCGCGGGACTGGGCCTCGGCCACTGTTCGGCCCAGCGCGGTGACGTTCAGAACTCGCCCGCCGACCGCCAGCAGGGGGCCATTCCCGTCGCGTTTCGTGCCGGCATGGAAAAGGGTGACGTTCTCGTCGGCATCCCCGGCCGCCTCCACGCCCTTTATCTCCGTGCCCTTTTCGTACGCTCCCGGATAGCCTTCGGCCGCCAATACCACGGCCAGCGCGGCGTCGTCGTACCAGCGCATATCGAAGCGGTCGAGTACGCCGTCGACGGTCGCCACCAGCGCCGCCACCAGGTCCGACCTCAGCCGCATCATCAGCACCTGGCATTCCGGGTCGCCGAAGCGCACGTTATGTTCCAGCAGTTTGACCCCGTCCCTGGTCAGCATCACCCCGGCGAACAGAACGCCCTTGTAGGGCCGCCCCTCCGCGGCCATGCCGTCGATGGTGGGCTGGATGATGGTCTTCATCACCTCGGCCAACAGCGCGTCGGTCATCGCCGGGGCGGGCGAGTAGGCGCCCATG
>DAOVHN010000037.1 GCA_030671915.1 Pseudomonadota bacterium | reverse complement strand
GCCGACTATCACACCTCGGGCGCATGGACGGCGGTCGGATTGGCGGTGGCCGCCGGGCGCATGCTGGGGCTGGACGGGGAACAAATTCGCCATGCCGCCGGTATCGCCGAGTATCACGGCCCGCGCAGCCCGATGATGCGCTGCATCGACCATCCCACCATGCTGCGCGACGGGGTGGGGTGGGGCGCGCCGACCGGCGTCAGCGCAGCCTTTATGGCGGAACTGGGATTCACCGGCGCGCCGGCGCTGACCGTGGAAGGCGGCGACGCCGCGCCCTGGTGGGGCGATCTGGGCGAGCGCTGGGAGATCATGGAGACGCATTACAAATTTTTCCCGGTTTGTCGCTGGGCCCATCCGGCCATCGACGGCGCCCTTGCCTTGATGGAAGAGCACGGGCTGAAGGCTGCGGATGTGGCGCGGGTGCGTATCGATACCTTCCATAACGCGACGCGGCTGGCCGGGCATGAGCCGAAGACGCTGGATGAGGTCAGCTACGGCATCGCTTTTCCTGTAGCCATGGCGATCGTCCGCGGTCGGATCGGGCTGGACGAATTGTCGCCCGATGTGTTGAAGGATAGTGAGGTACAGCGCATCAGCCGCGCCGTTGAACTGGTCGATGACGACCATTTGACGGAGATCAGCGTTGGCAAGCGCTGGGCCGGGGTCACCCTGTTCTTGCGCGACGGCAGGGAGTTTACCTCGGCGCCGCGCACCCCGAGGGGCGATCCCGACGATCCCCTGGACGAGACCGATTTCGCGGAAAAGTACCGACTTCTGGCGCATCCCGTCATTGGCGCGGAACGGGCTGGCCGGATCGTGGAACAGGCCTTGCGGTTCGATGAATTGCCTGGCGGCGACTTCGCGGGCCTGCTGGACGAATTATACCGTCCCGCGGGCCAGCCGTGCGCCGAATGACGCTTTTGCGCCGCGCGGCGTCGTGTTTTTTATAGCTCGGCCATTGACATCGCACGACCATTGCATGCAGCCTCGAAGGCAACCGGCATGGATATGATTCCATCCAAAACGACAAATCGTCAAATAACGCAAACAGGGAGAACAGGCATGGCCAGGAAATTTACCGACCGCGAGGGTGGCCCCTTGCATCATTTCATCAAGCCTTGGGCGAAATCCGCCAAGGAGGGCAAGCTGGATCGGCGCGAGTTCCTGGCGCTTGCCAGCGCGTTCGGCGCCACCACCGCAACCGCCTACGGGCTGCTGGGCGTTGCCGCGCCGAAGGTGGCTGTGGCCGCCGGCAAGAAGGGCGGCATCCTGAAGGTTTCGATGTCCGTCAGGGATATCAAGGACCCGCGCATCTATGACTGGAGCGAGATGGGCAATGTCGGGCGCCAGATGTGCGAGGCGCTGGTGCGCTGGAACGCGGATTTCACCTTCGAGCCCTGGCTGCTGGAAGGCTGGGACATCAGCGACGACGCCAAGGAATACACCCTGCGTGTGCGCAAGGGCGTGAAGTGGAACAATGGCGACGAATTCAACGCCGACGACGTGGTCTTCAATCTCACCCGCTGGTGCGAGAAGCACGTTCCCGGCAACTCCATGGCCGGCCGCATGGGCGCTTTGCTCGAAAAGAAGAGCGAAACGAAAGAGATGGTCGACGAGAAGCAGGAAGACGGCACGACCAAGAAGGTCGAGAAGGTCGTCGAGATTTTCGGCGCCCGCGACGGCGCCATCGTCAAGGTCGATTCTCACACGGTCAAGCTGATGCTGTTGGCCCCCGACATCACCATTATCCCGGGCATGGCGGATTATCCGGCGCTGATCGTGCACCGCGATTTCGAGAAGAATGGCGGCGACCTGAAGACCAAGCCGATCGGCACCGGCCCGTTCCTGCTGGAAAGCCTGGAAATCGGCATCACGGCCAAGGTGAAGCGCAATCCCGGCTGGTGGAAGGGCGACGTCATGCTGGACGGCGTCGAATGGACGGATTACGGCACCGATCCGGCGGCGGAAGTTGCCGCCTTCGAGGCCGAGGAAGTCCATGTCAACTACCAGACCACTTCCGATTTCGTGGACATCATGGACGGGCTGGACCTGATCAAGCACGGGGTCGTGACCGCGGCGACGATCGTGGCGCGCATGAACGTCGACAACAAGCCCTATGACGATCAGCGCGTGCGCCAGGCAATGCTGCTTGGCGTCGACAACACCAAAGTGCTGGATCTCGGCTATAGCGGGCTCGGCGAGGCGGCCGAAAACCATCATGTCGGCCCGATGCACCCGGAATATTTCGAACTTCCGGCGGTCAAGCGCGATCCCAAGAAGGCCATGGCCTTGCTGAAGGAAGCCGGCATGGCGGATTACGAGCATGAGCTGATCTCGATCGACGACGACTGGCGGCGCAATACCACCGACGCCATCGCCGCGCAGCTTCGCGACGCCGGCATCAAGGTAAAGCGGACCATCATTCCGGGTTCGTCCTTCTGGAACGACTGGACCAAATATCCGTTCTCGACCACCAACTGGAACATGCGTCCGTTGGGCGTGCAGGTTCTGGCGCTGGCCTATCGCTCCGGCGAGGCCTGGAACGAGTGCGCATATGCCAATCCGGAATTCGACAAGAAACTGGAAGCGGCGATGGCCGTTGCCGATACCGGCAAACGCCGGGCATTGATGAAGGATATCCAGAATATCCTCCAGGATGCCGGCGTCATCATCCAGCCTTACTGGCGCGCGCTCTATTCGCATACGACGGCGAACGTCAAGGGCTACGAGAAGCATCAGACCTTCGAGATGCATTTCGACAAGGTCTGGCTCGAATAGGCCTGGCTTTCTTGCAAGGGGGGAACGGGTTTTACCGTTTCCCCCGCGCATTTTTCCGGGTTATTCAATAGCAGGGGGACGTGATGCTCGCCTTTGTCGCACGGCGACTGGCCGTGATGGTGGCGACCATGCTGGCGTTGACCTTCGTGGTCTTCACGCTGGTCAATCTTGAGCCCAACCTGCGGAAACTGGCGCTCGAGCAAAACAACGTCCGTATGTCCCAGGACGCGGTGAATATCTGGCTGCAGGAAGAGGGCTACCGCCGGCCGCTGGTCGTCCGCTACGGCGAATGGCTGGGCAATGCGGTGACCGGCGATCTGGGCTATTCCACCCGTTTCAGGAAACCGGTCGCCGATATCCTGCCCGAGCGGCTGGGCTATACCGGCATCCTGGCCTTCTGGGTGATGGTCATCATGGTGCCTGGCGCGCTGATCATCGGGGTGCTCGCGGGGATGCGGGAGGGATCGAAGACCGACCGGTCGCTGTCCGTCCTCTCCATCGCCACGACCGCGACGCCGGAATATGTCAGCGGCATCATCTTCACCGTCATCTTTGCGTCCTGGCTCGGCATTTTCAAAGGGGTCGCCAAGGCGGGTGATGTCACTTTCGTCAATTTCACCCTGCCGGTGATGACCATGGCGCTCTACGGCATGGGCTATATCGCGCGCATGACCCGCGCCTCTATGGCCGAGGTCATGACCTCGCAATATATCCGCACGGCGCGCCTGAAAGGCCTGTCCTTCGGCGCCATTGTCGTGAAGCACGCGCTGCGCAACGCACTGATCGCCCCCTTTACGGTTATCATGCTGCAGTTCCCCTGGCTGCTGACCGGCGTGGTGATCGTAGAGAAGCTGTTCAACTACAAAGGGTTCGGATGGGTCCTGGTGGAGGCGGCCGATAACAACGATATCGACCTTCTTTTGTCCTGTTCGATCGTCTCGGTGGCGGTGGTCATCGTGACCCAGCTGATATCCGATGTCGGCTACGCCTATCTCAACCCCCGGATCAGAGTGAGGTAGGCGCATCATGGAACCCCTTGGCTTCTTCGAAATCTGGGCCGGCGTGATCGGCCGCTTCTGGCCGGTCTGGCTGTGCATGGCCGTCATCATGGGCGGAAGCTTCGCCTTCAAGAGCCGGCTGGGCCTCTATGGCCGTCTCTATGACAGCGGTGTCGGGATGATCGGGCTGGGCATTGTGCTGTTCTGGGTGCTGACTGCGATTTTTCCCGAAGTCATCGCGACCTTCGGCCCGTTGGAACAGTTCGCCTCGATCAAGCGCAAGCCGCCTGGCACCATCGAGATCGAGACCGGCGTGGCGGCCTATTTCGGCGGCGACAATCTGGGCCGCGACCTGTTCAGCCGCATGGTCCATGGCTCGACATTCGTGCTGACCGTGGCGCCGGCGGCGACGCTGGTGGCCTACATGGTGGGCATATCGCTGGGCTTGCCGGCCGGCTATTTCGGTCGGAAAATAGACGCCGTTCTCACCTTCATCGCAAACCTGGTGCTGGCCTTCCCGGTTATCCTGCTGTTCTACCTGCTGGTAACGCCGGGGGTGCGCGAAACCGCGATTCCCAATGTGATGTCGGGCGTGTTCTTCGCCTTCCCGATCGTCTTTTTCGGCCTGCTGTTCCATAGCCGTTACTACGCGCGGCCGCGGCTGTTCGCGATCCAGATGGCCTTTACGGTGGTGATTGGCGCCTGGCTCTATGCCGGGCTGGTGTTCGACGCCGACCCGCTGGGCATCGTCAGCCTCGACCCCAACGAGCTGAATATCTTTGCCGCCGTCGTGTTCGCCAGTTCGCCCGGCGTGTTCCGTATCGTGCGTGGCCTGACCATGGACATCAAGACGCGCGACTATGTGGCCGCCGCCCAGACCCGCGGCGAGAATCCCTGGTACATCATGCTGTGGGAGATACTGCCCAATGCGCGCGGGCCGCTGATCGTCGATGCCTGCCTGCGTATCGGCTACACGACCATCCTGCTCGGCACCCTGGGTTTCTTCGGGCTGGGGCTGGCGCCGGAATCGCCGGACTGGGGGTCGATGATCAACCAGACTCGCGGTTTCATCCGTATCGCGCCCACCATCGTGTTGCCACAGACCATCGCGCTGGCCATGCTGGTACTGGGGCTCAACCTGCTGGCCGACGGGCTGCGCGAGCAGTCGTTGAAGGACTGAGGGAGAGAGCGACATGACCGAACCGATCCTGGAAATCGAAAACCTGTCGATCTCGTTCTTCACCCGCGCCGGCGAAATCCCCGCCGTGATGGATTTCTCCTGCAAGGTAATGCCGGGCGAGGCGATGGGGCTGGTGGGTGAGTCCGGATGCGGCAAATCCACGGTGGCGCTTGGCATCATGCGCGACCTGGGCAAGAATGGGCATATCGTCGGCGGCACGATAAAATTCCGCGGCGAAGACCTGACCAATATGTCGGAGGAAAAGCTGCGCAAGATTCGCGGCTCCGCCATTGCCATGGTCTATCAGGAGCCGATGGCCAGCCTGAACCCGGCCATGAAGGTCGGCAGGCAATTGATGGAAGTGCCGATCATCCATGAGGGCCTCGACAAGGCCGCCGCCCACGCCCGCGCGCTGGAGATACTGGGCGATGTGCGCCTGCCGGACCCGGCACGCATCATGGAGGCCTACCCGCATCAGCTTTCCGGTGGTCAGCAGCAGCGTATCGTCATCGCCATGGCGCTGCTGTCGAGCCCGGCGCTGTTGCTGATGGACGAGCCGACCACCGCGCTGGACGTGACCGTGGAGGCCGGCATCGTCGATCTGGTCAAGAACCTGGGCGAGAAATACGGCGCCTCGATGCTGTTCATCTCGCATAATCTGGGCCTGATTCTCGCGACCTGTAACCGCATTACGGTGATGTATTCGGGCGAGGCGGTGGAAACCGGCACCATCGGTGCGATCTTCGACGATATGCGCCATCCTTATACCCAGGGATTGTTCCGCTCGATCCCGCTGCCCAGCGCCGACAAGACGGCGCATCCGCTGATCGCCATTCCGGGCCAGTTGCCCTTGCCGCACGAGCGGCCGCCGGGCTGCAATTTCGGCCCGCGCTGCGCCCATTTCGAGGCCGGGAAATGCGATCAGCGCAAACTCGCCATGCATGAACCGGAAGGCCAGGTGGGGCATGAAACCCGTTGCGTGCGTACCGACGAAATCGACTGGAATGCGCCGATTGCCGGCGACCATACCAACGAGCCGATCGAGCCGGGCGGGACGGTGCTGAGGGTCAAGGGTCTGAAGAAATATTACCGGGTTGCCGCCAACGAGATCTTCGGCGGCACCGAGGCCCGCAGCGTCAAGGCCAACGAAGAGGTTTCGCTGGAAGCGCGAGAAGCCGAAACGGTCGCCATCGTTGGCGAATCCGGCTGCGGCAAGTCCACGCTGGCGCGCGTGCTGCTGGGGCTGGAGACGCGCACCGAGGGCGAGGTCCTGCTTGGCGACAAGGAAATCGGCGCCGTCGAGATCGCCGACCGCGATACCGAGACCGTCAGTTCCATCCAGATGGTGTTCCAGAACCCGTTCGATACGCTGAACCCCAGCCATACGGTGGGCGCGCAGATCATCCGCTCGCTGGAGAAATTCGGCGTCGGCAAGTCGCAGGAGGAACGGCGCGGACGCATGCTGGAACTGCTGGACCTGGTCAAGCTGCCGCGCGAGTTCGAGAGTCGCATGCCGCGCCAGCTTTCCGGCGGTCAGAAACAGCGCATCGGCATCGCCCGCGCCTTCGCCGGCAGCCCCAGGGTGGTGGTGGCCGACGAGCCGGTCTCGGCGCTGGATGTGTCGGTGCAGGCGGCGGTAACCGAACTCCTGGTCGACGTGCAGCGGTCCTCGCGCACCACCATGCTGTTCATCAGCCACGATCTTTCCATCGTGCGCTATCTGGCCGACCGCGTCGTGGTGATGTATCTCGGCCATGTGGTGGAGCAGGGGACCACCGACCAGGTCTTCGCGCCGCCCTACCACCCCTATACCGAGGCGCTGCTGTCGGCGGTACCGATCGCCGATACCTCGATCGTCAAGAAGCATATCGTGCTGGAAGGCGATATCCCCTCGGCCATGAACCCGCCCAGCGGCTGCCCGTTCCAGACGCGCTGCCCGCGAAAATCCCAGGTGCCGGGCGACAAATGCGAAAGCGAGATGCCGCCGATGCGCACGGTCGCGGACGGCCATATCCTCAAATGCCACCTGGCCGACGCGGACCTGGACGAGATGGAGCCGGTCATTTCCATGGCAGGCTGAGCGGGATCGGCTATATATGTGACCGCAGCAAATAGCGGACACGGAGAGATCACTTGCAGAGGCTGATCATCGCGATTACCGGCGCGTCGGGCGCCATTTACGGCGTGCGGGCCCTGGAGGCCCTGCGCGAGGCGCCGGAAATCGAGACCCATCTGATCCTGTCGCCCTCGGCCAAGCTGACCATCGCCGCGGAACTGGACATGACGGCCGACGAAGTCAAGGCGATGGCCGATATCGTGCACCCCTACAAGGATATCGGTGCATCGCTTTCCAGCGGTTCCTTCCGTACCGCCGGCATGCTGATCGCACCCTGTTCGATCAAGACGCTCAGCGGCATCGCCAACAGCTATAACGACAATCTGATCGTGCGCACGGCCGATGTCTGCCTGAAGGAGCGCCGCCGCGTCGTGCTGCTGCTGCGCGAAACGCCGCTGCATCGCGGCCATCTGGACCTCGCGCTCCGCGCCACTGACAACGGGGCGGTAATCATGCCCCCGGTCCCCGCCTTCTATCACCGCCCGGAAAGCATCGACGACATCGTGAACCAGACCGTGGGCCGGGCCTTCGATCTGTTTGATATCGATGTGGGAACGGTAAGCCGCTGGGGCGGGATGGGCGCCGACTAGCCTTTACGCGCCATGGTCCCGCGCGCCGGGTTATATCCCACGATCGCCAGCGCGCCGAAGACCAGCAGGGCCGACAAGGTGATCCCCAGCGACTCCGGATTGATCTTGCCGGCCATGGCGAAGCGGATGCTCTCCACCGCGTGCGTGAACGGGTTCCAGTCGGCCAGGCGGGCCAGGAAGGGGCTGGTTTCCTGCAGCCGCCACAGCGGGTAAAGCGCGGTGGACAGGAAGAACATCGGGAAGATCACGAAGTTCATCACGCCGGCGAAATTCTCCAACTGCCGGATCGCCGACGACAGCAGCAGCCCCAATGCCCCCATCATCATGCCGGTCAGCACCAGCACCGGCAGCAGCAGCAGGTAACCGGTCCAGGCTGCGTCGATATCGAAGAACCAGGCGACGAAGAGGAAGGTGTAAACCTGCAGAATCGACACGGCTGTACCCGCAAGCAGCTTGGAGACCAGCAGGAACCAACGGGGCAGGGGGCTGACCAGCAGCGTCTTCATGCTGCCCATCTCGCGGTCGTAGACCATCGACAGCGAACTCTGCATGCCGTTGAATAGCTGCACCATGCCGATCAGGCCCGGCGCGATATAGACCTCGTAGAGAATATAGGTCTCGTAGGGCGGTACGATGGATACGCCAAGCACCTGCCGGAAGCCGGCGGCGAAGATCAACAGCCAGACCAGCGGTCGCACCAGGGCGGCGACGAAACGTTCGCGCTGCTGCACGAAGCGCAATGCCTCGCGTTTCAAAATACCGATGAAACAGCGGCGGTAATGGGCGGCGGTCATGTGGGCGCTCTCGCGGTCAGCCGATCGAAGGAGTCGGCGATTCCGGTGGCCCCGGCGGCCCGGTTGACCTCGTTCACCGAACCCTGGGCCACGATCTCGCCGTTGTGCAGCACGATGACGTCGTCGCCGTCGAAGACCTCGTCTATCAAATGGGTTGCCCACAACACGGCGATGCCGCCCTCGCGGGCCAGCCGGTGGGCATGGGCGACGATGGCGCGGCGGCTGGGCACGTCCAGCCCCACCGTCGGCTCGTCCAGCAGCAGGAAATCCGGCCGGTGCAGCAGGGCGCGGGCAATCTCGACGCGGCGGCGATGTCCACCGTTCAGGTTGCGCACCTTTTCGCCGGCGCGCTCCAGCATCTCGAAGCGGCCCAGCTCCTGCTCGATGCGCTCGCCTGCTTCGCGCTGCCCGAGCCCGTGCAGGGCAGCGTGGTAATAGAGGTTCTGGCGTACCGTCAGGTCGAGGTCGAGCGTCGATTGCTGGAACACCACGCCGATGCGCGCCAACGCCTGGCCGGACTGCCGCTTCACGTCGTGGCCGGCGACGCGGATATGGCCGGTGGGGCTGTCATAAAGCCGGGTGATCAGCGAGATCAGGGTGGTCTTGCCCGCCCCGTTGGGGCCCAGCAGCACGGCAAAGCTGCCCGGCCCGACGGAAAAGCCGACATCCTTCAGGACCGGGCCCTTGCCGAAATCGTAGTTAAGCCCCGCGACCTCGAGGACCGGGTTATCCATCTCTTGCGCCACCATGGCTGCATTAATCGCAATCGCTGGCGTAATGTGCAAGGGTTGGTTCAAGCGTCGTCACTCGGGGGAAGGACAGAATGCCGTATCGCGCTAATCCGCTGGTGCTGGGGGTGGCCGAGCCGCCGATAGCCGAGGCTCAGGGCTGGATCGAGGGCCGGACATTCCCGCCGGACCGCCCCCTGCTTAACATGGCCCAGGCGGTGCCCAGCTATCCCCCGGCGACCGGGTTGCAGGACCATCTGGCGATCGCCGTGCATCGGCCCGCCGCGTCCCTCTATACCGATATTCTCGGCGTACCCGCCCTGCGCGCCGCCTTGGCGGCCCATATGGGTGAGACCTATGGCGCCCATCTCGACGCCGGCGATTTCGGCATCACGGCGGGCTGCAACCAGGCCTTCTGCGTGGCGATGAGCGCACTGGCCGGGCCAGGGGACGAGGTGATCCTGCCGGCGCCCTGGTATTTCAATCATCAGATGTGGTTGCAGATGCAAGGAGTTACGCCGGTCTCTTTACATTGCGATGAAGCGAGAGGCGCCATGCCCGACCCGGGCGATGCGGCGGCCCTGATCGGCGAGCGCACGCGCGCCATCGTGCTGGTCACGCCGAACAATCCGACCGGCGCGATCTATCCGCCCGAACTGATCGGTGCATTCTATGAGTTGGCGCGCGAGCGCAACATCGCGCTGGTGCTGGACGAGACCTACAAGGATTTCATGCCCGGCGAGCAACCGCCGCATCTCCTGTTCGCCCGTCCGGACTGGCGCGACGTCTTCGTCCAGCTCTACAGCTTCTCCAAGGCCTACAGCCT
>DAOVHN010000630.1 GCA_030671915.1 Pseudomonadota bacterium | reverse complement strand
GCCGCTACGGCCGTTTGCCGCCAAACCGGGCGGCGCGGGCCTGTTCCGCTTCAGTCGAACAGGCTCGAAACCGATTTCTCGTTGGCGATTCGCTCGATCGCGTCCGCCAGCAAGGGCGCGATCGATATCTGCTGGATATTTTTTGCGACGCGCACCGCCTCGGTGGCGGGAATGCTGTCGGTAATCACCAGCTTTTCCATCGGCGAGGCGGCCACCCGCGCCTCCGCGCCGCCCGACAGCACGCCATGGGTAACATAGGCCGACACCGCCTTGGCGCCATGCTCCATCAACGCCTTTGCCGCATTGCAGAGCGTGCCCGCGGAATCGACGATGTCGTCGACCAGGAGGCAGGTGCGTCCGTCGACCTCGCCGATGACGTTCATGACCTCGGAATGGCCGGCGCGCTCGCGCCGCTTGTCGATGATCGCCAGGTCCGCCCCCAGCCGCTTGGCGAAACCGCGCGCGCGCACAACGCCGCCGACGTCCGGCGAAACGATGACCAGCTCGTCGCCCTGCTTCTTGTGGGTTTCCATATGGGCGACGAAAACCGGCGACGAGAACAGATTGTCCGTCGGGATATCGAAGAAGCCCTGGATCTGTCCGGCATGCAGCTCCAGTGTCAGCACGCGGTCGGTGCCGGCGGTGGTGATCAGGTTGGCCACCAGCTTGGCCGAGATCGGCGAGCGCGGGCCGGTCTTGCGGTCCTGGCGGGCGTAACCGTAGTAGGGGATGACGGCGGTGATCCGGCGCGCCGAACCGCGGCGCAGGGCATCGGTGATCACCAGCAGTTCCATCAGATTGTCGTTCGTTGGGAAGCAGGTCGGTTGTATGACGAACACGTCCTCGCCGCGGACGTTCTCCAGAATCTCGACGAAAACTTCCTGGTCCGAAAACCGGCGAATCGCGGCTTCCGTCAGGGGCACGCCGAGCTTGGCGGAAATAGCCTCTGACAGCGGCCTGTTACTGTTGCCACTGAGGATCTTCATGTCCGGTCCCGATTGATTCCCGCTAAAATCCGGCCCATGGCCGGCGCCATTGCTCCAACACACAAGCCCCGATTCCGCCGGGCGGCCATCAGGGCGCGCACTCTATATCAACTGCCGCCCATGCTGTAAACGCTCAAACCCGCAAATTCCGGTCTTTTATCACGCCATGATGACGCACCCGGCCATCATGCCGAACAACAGCAGCGCGGTCATGAAAATCAGCCAGGGCACCGATCAGTTCACCACGAGGTCGAGAGACGCCTTCGAGAGGGGTTCGCTGCCGGTCTCGGTGACGACGGAGGTGCGCGCCAGGGTCATGGCCAGATCGTTGCCGGAATCGAACAGGATCATATGGATGAAGAACACCATGCCCGGCTCGGCAATCACCGGGTTGCCGTTATACAGCATCGGCCAATCCATCCAGTTCGGCGCATAGGTCGTGCCCTGGCTGTAGCCGCAGGCATTCAACCGGAATTCCCCCATGCCGGCCGCGTCCAGGACCCTCGCATGGGCGTCGAACACCTCGCCCACCGGATCACCGGGCCGCAACGCCTCCTCGCAGGCCAGCAGCGCGTCTCTGGCCGCCGCATGCATGGAAAGATGCCTCGGTTCGGTCTCGCCGATCACGATGGTTCGCATCATGGCGGCGTGGTAATGGCGGTAGACGCCGGCGAATTCCAGGGTCAACTGATCTTGCGCTTCCAGTGTGCGGCGGCCCGTATAGTAGCGGCACATCAGGGCGCCGGGGCCGGAGCCGATAATGATCGGATTGGCGGGCGCATCGCCGCCACCGCTGAACACGGCGCCCTGCATGGCGGCCCATATATCGCCCTCGAAGGCGCCGGGTTTCGCCAGACGCACCGCCCCGTCCCATGACGCATCGGCCAGTTCGGCGGCTTTGCGGGCATAGTCGAGTTCCGCCGGGCTCTTCACAAGGCGCAGGCGGCTGACCAGGAAGGACGCGTCCTCCAATGTTGCGAAGCCATCCATCGCATCGCGAACCATGAAGCCGTTGCGTGCGTTCAGCCCGTACGATTCCCATTCGACGCCAAGCTTCTTGCTCCGGCAACCTTCCGTCTC
>DAOVHN010000786.1 GCA_030671915.1 Pseudomonadota bacterium | reverse complement strand
GACCGGCGCAAGATACGCGAATGGATGATCGCCGAATGCCTGCGGCGGCGCAGCACCGGGGTGAACGACGAGACCCTGTTCGCCTGGATGATGGGCGAAGGCTATAACGAGATGGAATCGCTTTCCATGCTGGCCGAGGCGCTGGGATGGACCGGCGCCGGCCTGCGCGGCCAACCCTTCTGGCCGCGGCTCAGCCCCGAACAGAAAGTCGGCCTGATCCGGGCCAGCCGGGGCGGCGGTTCATTCAGGACGGCCTCGGCTGTGCGGATTGTCAAGCGGACCGCGATCGGAAAAGGAAACCCCGGCCGCCGCACCGACGGTGACAAAGACAGTTGAGACCGGCGCGAAATTAGCGTTCACCACACCAGCCCAGAAATAGCCTGGTTTCCTGACCCCGCTCTCCGCAAAACCGCCCATTTTCCCTTTTATCCATACCGAACTCGCGAAAATTTTATCGTGGGGAAGCGCCATCATCTTTCCCAACCGTCAATTGTGGGTGCTTTATTAACCATCCGGCAATAATGCGGCGATAGACTGCCTGCATAGGAGACCCCCGGGAATCAGGAGCCCATGGCAGACCCGAATACTCAGATCGACTGGTGGATTGCCCAGGCATGGCAGGAAGCGCAGGGCGGCGCGGATGGCGACGCGCTGGTTGCCTGGCTGCATGAAAACGGGCTGACCGCCATTTCGTCGTACACGATCCTGCAGGCCGCGCTGAGTTGCCAGCCGGACGAGGCCAAGGCAATTGTTTTCGGCCACCCGGTCTGGGCCGGCGAGGATCCGGACTCCGATACCACCAACCACGACTATACCTCCGACACGCTGGAGCCCGAGCCCGAGCCCGACCCGACCTTCGAGTTGGACGATTGGGCCGAACAGGTCGAAGAGGATGCGCCGGTATATGGCGAGGAAGGCTACCAAGCGGATCCCGAGGCTGGCTCGGCGCCGCCCGGCCTATCGACCTCGGCGGACCCGGAAGATGGCGTGCTGCCGGAGCCGGAACCGGCCTTCGAGCAGACGGACGGCCTCGATCAGGCTGACGGATTCGGCCAGGCGAGCGGCTTCGATGCGGAGCCCGCGCAGCCCATTGAACTGGCTACCCAGCCATTGACGGCGCCGGAGATCGAGCCCGCGCCGATGGACGCCATGCCACTGGCAGCCGAAGCCGCGCCTGAGCCGGTGCCCATCTTTGAACCGGAAACGCCGACGCCGGCTCCTGCCGTCGAGCCGGAATTACCCCCTTCGCCGGTGGTGGAAGAAACAGCCGTGCCGATGGAAGCGCCGCCGCCGGACGTGGCGGTGGTGCAACCCGCCCCCGAACCGGTTTTCGCGCCGGCCGCCGCGCCCGTGCCACCGCCCATTCTCAGGACGCCGCCGTCGACGCCGGCGGAACGCGCCGCCGTGTTCGCCGGCGTCTTCGGCAAGAAGCCGACCACCACCGCGCCGGCGCAGCCCGATTCCGGGCCGCCGGCTTCTGCACCCGAGGCCCCGCCGTCAATCCCGCCAGACCCGGCGCCCCCT
>DAOVHN010000504.1 GCA_030671915.1 Pseudomonadota bacterium | reverse complement strand
CTTTCTGACGCTGGCGGTGCATCCCTTCACCGCCTGGGTGCTGATCGAAACCCTGTTCCCGCTGGAGCCCATATGGGCGGCCTCCACCGTGATGTCGGCGGCCATGCCGGCCGGCGCCACCGCCTTCGTCATCGCCCAGCGTTACCAGGTTTTCGTGGCCGAGACGTCGGCCAATATCCTGCTGTCCACGGTGCTGTCGGTCGGCTCGGTATCGATTCTGCTGTTGCTGCTCGGCGTGACCTGAAGAGGAGCACCGCAGGGGCGGTCATGGCAGATGGACCCGCCTCGTCGAGGCTGGCCATATGCGGGCAACAGGCGCTACGATGCGTCATGTCGGAATCGAACGAACGCGGACAGCCGGGTTTCCCACGCCATCGCATGGTCGGCCTGGTCATGGCCCCCCTGGCGGCCGCGGCTATCCTGGTGAGCCCGGCGCCCGACGGGCTGTCCCAGCAAGGCTGGTGGACCGCCGCGGTCGGGCTGTGGATGGCCATCTGGTGGATGACCGAGGCCCTGCCGCTGGCCGTAACGGCGCTATTGCCCCTGATCCTGTTTCCGACCTTCGGTGTCCGGGGAATCGAGGCGACCGCGCCGTCATATGCGCATCCCCTGATATTCCTGTTCCTCGGCGGCTTCATGCTGGCCCGCGCCATGCATGTCTGGCGGCTGGACCGGCGCCTGGCGCTGACCGTATTGCGCCGCGCTGGCTCAAGCCCGCGCGGCATGATAGCCGGAATCATGGCGGTCACGGCCTTCCTCAGCATGTGGGTCAGCAACACCGCGACGACGATGGTCATGCTGCCGATCGGCCTGTCGATTGTCGCAACCTTGCCGGCGGGCAGGGAACAGCTTGCTGAAAACTTCACGCCCGCCCTGCTGCTCGGTATCGCCTATGCGGCGACCATCGGCGGTATGGGGACCATTATCGGCACCCCGCCCAACGCCCTTTTCGTGGCCTTCATGGCGGAAACCCATGGCATCGAAATCAGTTTTTTCCGGTGGATGATGATCGGCGTGCCCATGCTTCTGGTCATGCTGCCGATCACCTGGTTCCTGTTGACCCGCATGGCTTTTCGCGTCGGCAGCGAGGGCTCGCACCAGGCCGCCGGCGCGATCGGCGACAGGCTTGCGGCGCTCGGCCCGCTCTCCCGCGGCGAGCGCATGACGGCCGTCGTGATGCTGGTCGTCGCAGCCTGCTGGGTCTTCCGGCCGCTGCTGATGGCGGCCCTGCCCTGGCTGCATCTGTCGGATGCGGGCATTGCGATGACCGGTGCGTTGCTGCTTTTCCTGCTGCCGGTCGACCTGAAAGGCGGGCGCTTCCTGCTGTCCTGGACGGAAGCAGCGGCGATTCGCTGGGACGTGCTGATCCTGTTCGGCGGCGGCCTGGCGCTTGCCGCGGCGATCGGCGAGACCGACCTGGCCGGCTGGATCGGCACGCAACTGACCGGACTGCGGGCCCTGCCGCTGTTCCTGCTGCTGCTGGCGGTGGGCGCACTCATCGTTTTCGTCGGCGAGTTGGCCAGCAACACCGCGATGGCCGCGGTATTCCTGCCGGTGGCCGGCGCGACGGCGCTGGGCATGGGCGAACCGGCTTTTCTGCTGACCCTGCCGGTAGCCCTTTTCGCCACGCTTGGCTTCATGCTGCCGGTCGCCACCCCGCCGAACGCCATCATATTCGGCAGCGGCGCCGTAGAGATGCGGCACATGCTGCGGGCCGGCGCGCTTCTCGACGTCATCGGGATCTTCGTCGTCTGCCTCGCCATCCTGACCCTGGGTAACTGGGTGCTGGGCCCGGGTTAAAGCGACGGCATTTTTTGGTTTTCAAGAAGCCGGAGGCGAAGGGTGGTGGGCCCGGCAGGATTCGAACCTGCGACAACACCGTTATGAGCGGTGCGTTCTGACCGCTGAACTACAGGCCCCCGCCCCCTATATAGCAGGCTCGCCGCGAAATGCGAGGGGTGATACCAAGGGTCATTGATAATGACCCTTGGTATAACTGGCGCGCCCGGTCGTTCCCGTTTACAAATTCGGCGAAGGGAGGCGGGCAATGTCGGAAAAATCATACGACGTGGCGATCGTCGGCGGCGCGGGGGTGGGGAGTTCGACGGCCTTTCACCTGGCGTCCGACCCGGGCTTCGACGGTTCCGTCGCGGTTATCGAGCGCGATTCGGCCTACGGGGGCGCGGCCTCCGCGCTGTCGGTCGCCGCAATCCGCCAGCAATATTCCACGCCGGCCAATATCGCCCTGTCGGGCTGGAGCTTCGATTTCATGAAGCAGGCGGGCGAGTTGCTGGCCGTGGATGGCGCGCGCGCGGAGATCGGGCTGGTCGAGAGCGGCTACCTGTTCCTGGCCAGCGAGGCCGGGCTTCCGGTCCTGCAGTCGAACCATGAAATACAGAAATCGGCGGGCGCGACCGTCGAACTCCTGGACCATGACGCGCTGGCGGCGCGCTTCCCCTGGATGAACCTCGACGATGTGGCGGCGGGCTCCATCGGCACGGACCGGGAAGGCTGGTTCGACGGCTGGTCGCTGTTCCAATCCTTCCGGCGCAAGGCGATTTCACTGGGCGTGGATTATATCAAGGGCGCGGTGACCGGGATCGAGCGAGACGGCAACCGCATTACCGGCGTCACCCTGGACAATGGCGAGCGCATCGCCTGCGGCACGCTGGTCAACGCGGCCGGGCCCTGGGCGGGGGATGTGGCGGCGCTGGCCGGGGTCGACCTGCCGGT
>DAOVHN010000293.1 GCA_030671915.1 Pseudomonadota bacterium | reverse complement strand
GCGAGATTGCGGACCTCCTCAAATATTTCGGCGTCGAGGTCGTCTCCGCCGAAACCCTCGGCCTTCCCGAACCGGAAGAGACCGGCTCGACCTTTGTCGCGAACGCGTTACTGAAAGCGCATGCGGCGGCACAAGGGTCCGGCCTGCCTTCGCTGGCTGACGATTCGGGTCTGGCGGTTCATGCGTTGGGCGGCGAACCGGGAATTTATTCGGCGCGCTGGGCCGAGACGCCGACGGGCCGCGACTTCCGCGTTGCGATGGAGCGGATCGAGGAAGAGCTGCAAGGCAAGGCCGACCGGACAGCGCACTTCGTTTGCGTGCTGGCGCTGGCCTGGCCCGACGGACATGCGGAAACTTTCGAGGGCCGCGTCGATGGCACGCTGGTCTGGCCGCCGCGCGGCGAGTACGGCTTCGGCTACGATCCCATCTTCCGGCCCGACGGCTACGATATCGTATTCGCCGAGATGGCGCCGGGCGACAAGCACGCGATCAGCCATCGCGCCGACGCCTTCGCCAAACTCGTTGCCGCCTGTTTCGGGGAAGACGCGGCGTGACGACGAAGGGATTCGCGGTTTATGTCCATTGGCCGTTCTGCCTGTCGAAATGCCCCTATTGCGATTTCAACAGCCATGTCCGCGAGTCGGTGGACCATAACCACTGGCGCGCGGCGTTGATTCGCGAGATCGACCACGCCGCCGAAATCGAGGCGCCGAATGCCGGGCCGGCGACCAGCATTTTCTTTGGTGGTGGCACGCCGTCGCTGATGGAACCGGCGACGGCCGAAGCCGTTATCGCCCGGATCGCCGAACGCTGGGGGCTGGCGGCCGATGCGGAAATAACGCTGGAGGCCAACCCGACCTCGGTGGAGGCGGCGAAGCTGGCCGATTTCCACGCCGCCGGGATCAACCGTGTATCGTTGGGGGTGCAGGCGCTGGACGACGATTCGCTGAAGGCGCTGGGCCGGCAGCATGACGCGGCCGGGGCGCTGCAGGCCGTGCGGACCGCGGCTAAACTGTTCGACCGCTATAGCTTCGACCTGATCTATGCGCGGCCCGGCCAGACGGCTTCCGCCTGGCGGGACGAGCTTGGCCGCGCCCTGGCGGAGGCCGGCGACCACCTTTCGCTCTATCAGCTGACGATCGAACCCGGCACCGCCTTCCATACGCTGCATAATCGCGGCGAGCTTGTTGTTCCCGATGATGACAGCGCGGCCAATCTTTACGAGTTAACACAGGAAATCCTGGGCGCGGCAGGGATGCCGGCCTACGAGATTTCCAATCACGCCCGGCCCGGCGGCGAGTCGCGCCATAACCTTACCTACTGGCGCTACGGAAACTATGCCGGCATCGGGCCGGGTGCGCATGGGCGGATCTCGGCGGGCGGGGCGACCACGGCTTTTCGCCGCCACCGCGCGCCGGAACGATGGCTGGATCTGGTCGGGGAAAGCGGCCACGGCACGGGCGAAGCCCTGCCGATCGAATCGAGGCAACGAATCGCGGAAATCCTGATGATGGGATTGCGCCTGACCGAGGGTGTCGGCAGTAAGCGCTTCGCCGAACAGACCGGTGGGACACTGGAAAATGCGCTGGATGCGCGGCGACTAGGGGATCTTGCGGAAGAAGGCCTGCTCGAACTGGACGAAGCCGGCCTTCGCGCAACGGCAAACGGACGGCAGCGCCTGAATGCGCTGCTCTCCCATCTGCTGAACGGATGACCCGGTCTAGTTGATCGGCACCTGGAAACTGTCTTCGGCGGGCTGGATAACGCGGAAGCCGTCCGACGTGACCTCGTGGATCGCATAGGCGCGTTCCACGACGCCGTCGGCGCGCAGGCGGAAGATGCCGTCGATACCCCTGAAGCCGTTCGAGTCGGTCAGGGCCCCCGACGAAAAGTCGGTCGCCGACGGTGACTGCGCCAGCACCGCCGCCATCGCCGTCGCGTCATAGGCCAGCGAGGCCAGGCGCGGCGGGGTATAGCCGAAGGCCGCCTTGAAGCGGACATCGAATTTTTTGCGCTCGGTGACCGGCGGGGCCGCGAACCAGGCTCCCTGGACGGCCCGCTCGGCGGCGATTTCCGGCGTCTCGTCCCAGGCGCGCAGGCCCAGGACGCGAACGGCGGGCTGTTCGACGTCGTAGAAATTAAGCAATGCGGCCAGCGTCCGCAGGTTCTGGCCGGCATCGGGCAGGACCACCGCTTCGAACGGGGCCTCGCCCACGGTGTCCAGGGTTTCCAGCTTGGACAGCGCCTGCTTGGAAACCTCGTCCTGCCGGCCTTCCAGCTCGGCCATCTGCTGCAGCAAAGCCTCGCGCCGCTGGTCGTAGTCGGTCAGGGCGCGGACCTGTTCGGAGAAATCGGTCGCCGACGGGTCGTAATAGGCCGTCCGCGTGACCACCGCGCCGCGCCGCTCCGACGCCTGATAAAGGGAATCGACCACGAGCTCGCCATAGCCGTTGGAGGGTGCGGCCACGCCATAGCTGCCCAGCCCCTGGCCCGCGGCGTAATCGATGATAGCGTCGACCTGCTGGTCGGGCGCGAAGCCCAGGACATAGACGCCGTTGCCGGCGACACGCTTGGAATTCGAGAATGAGACGACGTTGATGTCGGAAATCCGCGTCTGCGGCGCAACCTTGGCCACCGAGTCGGCCAGCAGCGGGCCCAGCACCAGCCTGGCTCCTCGGCCCATTGCGCGGGCGGCGGCTTCCTCGGCGCCCTCTGGCGTACCCTTGGTGTCGTAGGGCAACAGGATGAAGTTCTGTCCGGCAACCTCGAACACGGCGAGCTGAGCCGCATCCAGCATGGCCTTGCCCAATTCGCCGCGCGGTCCGCTGAGCGGCAGCAGGATCGCGACAGGCACACCCTGGGCCGGCGGCGCGCCTTTTTCGCCGGGCCTGAAGGTGGCGCGCCCCTTCGGCGTGATCTCAAGCTCGAGATCCGCGAGCGGAGGCAGGCTCGGTGCCGCGGGCCAGGGCGGGCTGGGCTTGCGCAGTTTATTGCGCTGCGCGCTCAGGTCCGTCGGTTCCCCGGTTGCTCCACCCGACCTGTCGGCGGTACAACCAGTAAGAACAACCGCAATGCCAACCGTGGCGACGAGAGCGAATCGTGTCGAAGAAAAACGACGAAGACAGGACAACATGTATTGGCGACTCCGCCAGTGTAATTGCTAGTGAAAAAACCGAGACTCAACCTAACGGCCGAAAGGCCGAAAGTAAACTGTTGCCGGGACTTTACATCGTTGCAACGCCTATCGGCAATATTCGCGACATCACCCTGCGCGCCCTCGATATCCTCGCCAGCGCGGACGTTCTTGCCTGCGAGGACACCAGGGTTACGCAAAAGCTACTTCGCGCATATGACATTACTGCGGCAAAAATCTTTCCATATCATGAACATAATGCAGAAACTGTTCGCCCGAAGCTGATGGCGCGCCTGCGGGCGGGCGAAAAAATCGCCCTTGTAAGCGATGCAGGGACGCCTCTGATCTCCGATCCCGGCTATAAGCTGGTGCGCGAGGCCGTGGACGAAAATATCGCCGTTTATGCGGCTCCGGGCGCTTCGGCCAGTCTGGCGGCGCTGGTTTCGGCGGGCCTGCCAACCGATCGCTTCCTTTTTGCGGGCTTTTTGCCGTCCCGCCGTTCCGCACGCCGGCAGTCACTGCGAGAAGTCGTCGCGGTTCCCGCCAGTCTGGTTTTTTACGAATCGGCCCGTCGGCTGGCGGGCAGCCTCGGGGATATGGCCGAAGTGCTTGGCCCCCGGCCGGCGGCGGTGGCCCGGGAGTTGACCAAGCTATATGAGGAAATCCGCCGCGGGCCGCTGGACGAACTGGCGGCGCATTACGCCGCGACCGGTGCGCCGAAGGGCGAGGTCGTGATCGTCGTCGGCGCCCCGTGCAAGGAGTCGGGCGAGGTCGATATAGACAGCATGCTGCGAGACGCCTTGGCCGAAATGAGCCTGCGCGACGCCGCCGCCACGGTCAGCGAGGCCAGCGGCCAGCCGCGTCGCAAGGTTTATGCGCGGGCGCTGGAGCTGTCGAAAGGTCGCGGGAAGGACGGGTCCGGGTGATACCAAGGACCGTTGATAATGACCCATTTGATGGTGCGCGGCGGCCCGCCGGGCAGGCGCGGGCCGCCGCGCGATGCCGCCGCATCGGGCAAGGGCCGCAACGCACCCGGAGGGCCGCCGCGCGCCACCGAAGGCCGGGCTCCCTTGGCCGCTCGCTGCGTTGCGCTTCGCTTGTGGTGTGCGGCACCACGGCG
>DAOVHN010000570.1 GCA_030671915.1 Pseudomonadota bacterium | reverse complement strand
GTCGCGAAACTCGACAAGCCCCGTGTCGATGGGGCTGGACAGGACCATCGACGAATAGTCCCGCCGGTCCATCACCGACATGTCGCCTTCGCCGTGGCGTGACCGGACATAACGGCGAAACAGCCGATACTGTTCGTCGGTGATGTCCAGGCCCGTGTCCTCGGCTGTCAGATCGGCATTGCGGCGCAGGATGCGCTTCCAGGACTGCGTCCATTCGAAATGCCTGGCGTCGACCCGCACCGGCACGCAGCCCTTGCAGCCCGGGCAGGCCGGGCGATAGACGATATGGTGCGACCGCCTGAACCCGGCCAGCGACAGGCGGCGGAATATTTCGCGCGGGGCGGGGCCGCCCAGTTCCGCATATAGCTGGCGTTCTATTCGGCCGGGAAGATAGGGGCAGGGCATCGCCGAGGAATGGCGGAACTGCACCATGCCGGTAAGGAGCCGGTCGCTGCTGCGCTGGTTGCTCATACCAAAGCTCGCTGATAAAGACTCATTTGACCGGTTTCCCTTGTTCGCTCGCCAGGCGCGGTTCGCGCCGTGGCGCGGGCGCCACAAGCGGAGCGCAACGCCGCGAGCGGTCAATGGAAACCGGCCTGCGGTTGGGCTCCGCGGCCCGCCGTGTGCGTTGCGACCCTTGCCCGATGCGGGTGCATCGCGCCGCGGGACGCGCCTGCCCTGCGGGCCGCGGAGCCCCATCAAATGGGTCTTTATCAGCGAGCTTTGGTATCATGGCCCGATTATCCGCCCGGCGGGCGTTTCAGGCAACCGGTTAGGTTTATAATCCGCTTGTGTTGACCGTAAGGGTCCCGGACAGCCAGTCATGCAGGCAGCGGCGGCGGTCGTTGAACAGGGCGACGATCAGCAGCAACCCGGTCAGCGCCAGCGTCGCGTAAAACAGCAATGTCTGCAGCAGCGCCTGCACCAGTTCGGGCCGGCCGCCGTCCAGCCGGCGCACCTCGATGCCCATCATGCGCATGCCGATCGTGGCCGAATTGGGTCCGCCGATCAACAGGCTATGATAGGCGAGGGGGATGACCGGGGTTATCAGGGCGGCGATCGGACCCAGCAATCCCAGCGTCATCACCACCAGAAACCACAGGAACAGGACGGTGCCGGAAAGAATGATAACGTCGATCAGATAAGCGATGATGCGCCGGAACATGACCCCGTCGAAAAGTTCCGGGTGGGACATGGAGTCCGGCTCTTGTGTCCAGGCAAATGGCAGTTCAGGCTTTTCAGGCAGGAAGCGCTGGCTCATGGGACGTGGACTCGTTTGATGGTTTCCATGGTTTATAGATTGGGATTCCCGGTTCTGGACTCAAGTTCAGGGGATTCGCCGTTGCCGCGACGCCGAAAATCACCGCCGTGACGCGGATATCGTCGATGGTAATGCTCATCGGTCCGCCGGAACCAGCGCCAGCCGGGACAAGCCGGACGCGGCCAGGGATTCGCGGTCGCCCGCAATCCGGAAATAGTTTCCGTCCCGCCAGGGCTCCAGAAGGTCGGCGTAATGGCCGGAAAACGGATTGCCCGACTGGCCGGCGGGGATCATGAAGCGGCTGTTCGCCAAGTCGCCGAGGTCGTAGACCGCCTTGTAGCCGGCGCCGTGGATATGGGCGTAGGGGTCGCCGCCATTGCCCGCGATCATGCCGCGTCCCACCGTATTGTCGCCGCCGGCGGTGGGAATCGACAGGCTGCCGTAACTGCCGACCAGGGGAACCTGGCTGAATATCCTGTGGTCGAAGCGGGCCCTGTGCAGGTCGCCCCAGCGCCAGGTCGCCATGTCGTCGCCCAGCGCGACCGCGATCTCGTCCAGCGCATCGGCCAGGGCGTCGCGCATCTCGGCCGTGCAATCGCCGCCGGCGCACCAGTGGGTGCCGCGTGCCAGTACGTAGTTCACGAAGGTGGGGCGGGGCCGCCAGTAGCCGGAAAAATCCTCGCCCAACTCGTCGCCGGCTATCCGTTTTACCGCGTGGCGCAGCCACGCCGTATAGATCAGCGGTTCGGGCCGGTCCGCCGCCATCCGGAAATCCCATTTGGCCAACAATTCCAACGCCCGCTCCGCCCTTTCGCCGCCACCATTGCCGGTCGCCACCACCATGCGTGGCGTCAGTTCGCGCGCGGCCACCGATAGAATGTCCTCCTGCTGGCGCATGGTGTCCTCGATGGAATTCTTTCCGCTGTCGCCCAGCAGTTCGTAGATCCGCTCGGCGCGGTAGGAATGGTCCCAGTTGCGGGTGATCATGTAGGGGTAGTCGGGGCCGACCAGCCGGTTGTTGGCGTTCACCACGACGCCCGCCGCCGGGTTGATGATGCGCGGCATCTCGTCCTCCGGCACGAAGCCCATCCATTCGTAATCGCCGGATGCGCCGTCGACCGGATAGCGGCCGTCGCCCGTGCGGCGCAGCG
>DAOVHN010000218.1 GCA_030671915.1 Pseudomonadota bacterium | reverse complement strand
CTTGCGTTTCCCGGCTCAGACGTCTTGCCAGGGGGCTATCCGATTCGTCCCGCAATAACGCGGTCGCGGCTACATGTTCATTCGGCATATCGCCGGGTACTCCGTTTGCGGGAAACGGTCAAGCATCCAGGGGAATTTGTATACAATTTTGTAAAATTCTCAACGGTTGTGTTCGCTGACACAAGGCAGCTCCAAAATATAGCCAGATCGAATGAACAAACAAGGGTCTTGCTCCGGCCGCGATTGTATGCAAAATTTCCATTGAAGCATCGGCAGTGGCAAGGCCGGATACACAACAAGGCCGGACAATCATTGAAAGAAACCAAATGACTTTCCGTAGCGGTCGCCATTTTCTGCAGATTCCCGGGCCGACCAATGTCCCGGACCGGGTGCTTCGGGCCATGGACGGCCCCACCATGGATCATCGTGGGCCCGAATTCGCCGAACTCGGCCAGGAATGCCTGGCCGGCATGAAGCGGGTTTTCCAGACCGAGGGCGACATCATTATCTATCCGGCCTCCGGCACCGGCGCCTGGGAAGCGGCGCTGGTCAATGCGCTGTCGCAGGGCGACCATGTGTTGATGTACGAAACGGGTCATTTCGCGGCGCTGTGGTCGGGCCTCGCCAAGCGGCTGGGGCTGAAGGTCGAACTGATCGAGGGCGACTGGCGGGGCGGCGCGGACGCGGACGCCATCGGCGCGCGCCTGATCGAAGACAAGACGCATGAAATCAAGGCCGTCTGCGTGGTCCATAACGAAACCTCGACCGGCGCGACCAGCAATATCGCCGCCGTGCGCAAGGCGATCGACGGGGCCGGGCATCCGGCGCTGCTGATGGCCGATACCATCTCGTCGCTGGCCTCGATCGACTACCGCCACGACGAATGGGGCGTGGACGTCACCATCGGCGGCTCGCAGAAGGGCCTGATGCTGCCGCCGGGGCTCGGATTCAACGCGGTGAGTCCCAAGGCGTGGAAGGCGGCCGAATCCTCCACCATGCCCCGATCGTACTGGGACTGGTCGGAAATGCGCGGACCGAACAGCCAGGGGTATTTTCCCTACACCCCCGCAACCAACCTGCTCTATGGTTTGCGCGAGGCGCTGAAAATGCTGCTCGACGAGGAGGGGCTGGACAATGTCTTTGCCCGGCACCGCCGTCTGGCCGAGGCCACGCGCCGCGCCGTTCGCGGCTGGGCCCTGGAAATCCTTTGCGCCAACGAGGACGAATACAGCGGTTCGCTGACCGCAGTTCTGATGCCGGAAGGCCACGATGCCGATGCGCTGCGCAAGACTATCCTGGACCGCTTCGACATGTCGCTGGGCACGGGGTTGAGCAAGGTCGCCGGCAAGGTGTTCCGCATTGGCCATCTGGGTGATTTTAACGAGCTGATGCTGATGGGTACGCTGACCGGTGTTGAGATGGGGTTGTCGATTGCCGGGGTTCCGCACGAACCCCGCGGCGTTGCGGCAGCCATGGAGTTTCTGGCGGAGCGGAGAAACGATCGATGACCTTCCCGCCGGAAAGAGTGCAGGCAAAACGATAATCACGATAGAAACAGATGGAGGAAGTAATGCGACTTGGAAAACTGATTGCGGGCATCGCCCTTGCGGCGAGTTTCGCCCTTCCGGCCTCGGCCGCGGAAATCACCATGAAATTCGGCCATGTCGGCGCGCCGGGCTCGCTGTTTGACGCCACGGCGAACGAATTCGCCAGGCGTGTCAACGAGCAGATGGCCGGCAAGGTAAAGATCGATGTCTTCGGGTCCAGCCAGCTCGGCAAGGACAAGGAGCTGTTGCAGAAGCTGAAACTCGGCACCGTCGATTTCTCGCTGCCGTCGAGCGTGATGACGTCTGTCGTCGATGAGTTCGGCCTGTTCGACATGCCCTACCTGGTCAAGGATCGCGCCCATATGGGCCGGATCGAGAAGGAAATCTTCTGGAACAAGCTGGCGCCGCTGGTCGAGGCCAAGGGCTATAAGATCATCGCCTTGTGGGAGAACGGCTTCCGCCATATCACCAACAACGTGCGTCCGATCAACGTGCCGGGTGACCTCGACGGCATCAAGCTGCGCACCCCGAAAGGCAAATGGCGCGTCAAGATGTTCCAGGCCTATGGCGCCAATCCGACGCCGCTGGCTTTCTCGGAAGTCTTCGTTGCGCTGCAGACCGGCGTGATGGACGGCCAGGAAAACCCCTTCGCGAATATCTACAGCGCCAAGTTCAACGAGGTGCAGAAGTACCTGTCGCTGACGGGCCATGTCTACACCCCGGCCTATGCGCTGGTCGGCAAGAAGAAATGGGACAGCCTGCCCGCCGACATCCGTGACGAGCTTGAGAAAATCGCCCAGGGCACACAGGGCTTCGTTTACGAGCACGCGGCCCAGCTGGAAACCGACCTGCTGGCCAAGCTCAAGGCCGGCGGCATGGCGGTGAACGAGGCCGACAAGGCGGCCTTCGTCAAAGCCAGCGCGTCGATCTACGAGCAGTTCGGTTCCGACGTGGAGGGCGGCAAGGCCCTCGTCGACCAGGCTCTGGGGCTCGCCAACTAATTGCCCATAACCGCTCCGCTCTCGGGCTCCATAGGGCTCCGGGAGCGGGGTGGACTTTCTGAATCTTATACATTTTCATTGAAGGGGATGCCGGTGATGGCCTTGTTGGCGCGGCTGGAACGCTGGTTCGAGGTGCTGCTGGAGGGGATCGTCATGCTGCTGACAAGTGGCCTGGCGATCGTCGTGCTGATGGCGGTGATATACCGCAAGGCCGGCCATTCGCTGGTCTGGTATGACGAGGTTGCGTCGGTCATGCTGGCCTGGCTCACCTACTACGGGGCCGCGCTGGCGGCGCTCAAGCGCGCCCATATCGGATTTCCCGGCCTTGTAGAGGCGCTGCCGACGCAGTGGCGGATCGCCGCCATCTGGTTCGGCGAGGTCGTTGTTATCGGCTTCTTTGGCCTGATGGCCTGGGTCGGCTGGGAGGTGCTGATCGTCCTGGAAGGCGACTACCTCATCAGCCTGCCGAACGTGCCCTCGACCTTCACACAGTCGGTCATACCCATCGGCGGGGCGCTATTCATCCTCGCCCAGCTTATCAGCCTGCCGCGCGCTCTCGACGAGGCGCGGCGCGGGCTACACCATGAAATTCCGCCGGAGTTACAGGACACATGACTATCATCCTGATGTTCCTGGGCCTGTTCCTGCTGGTCATGCTGAACGTGCCGATCGCGGTATCGCTCGCCGTCGTCGCCGCGGTGGCGATGGTCGCGATGTCCGGCCCCGACATCCTGCCCAACCTGGCGCTGGTCATGTATGACGGCGCAACGAAGTTCCCGCTGCTGGCCATCCCCTTGTTCATCCTGGCCGGCGCGATCATGAATTCGTCCGGCATTTCCCACCGCCTGATCTCCTTTGCCTCGGCCCTGATGGGGTTCGTGAAGGGCGGGCTGGCGATGGTCAATATCGGCACCTCGCTGTTTTTCGCGGAAATCTCCGGCTCCGCCGTGGCCGACGTGGCGGCGCTGGGCTCCATCCTGATACCGGCGATGAAGAAGAAGGGCTATCCCGGCGCCCTGGCCGCCGCCGTGACATCGTCGTCGGCGACGCTGGCCGTGATCATACCGCCCTCGATCCCGATGATTCTCTATGCGGTGATGGCCGATGCATCGGTTGTGCAGCTATTCGTCGCCGGCATCGTGCCCGGCGTGCTGGGCGGCTTCCTGATGATGTGCGTCTCCTACTGGTTTGCCGTGCGCTACAATCTGCCGGTCGAAGAGGCGTTCCAGTTGCCGCGCGTCTGGGCGACCTTCAAGGATGCGGCCTGGGCCTTCCTGCTTCCCGTGATTATTCTGGGCGGTATCTTCGGTGGCATCGTGACCGCGACCGAGGGCGCGGCGCTGGCGGTGTTCGCGGCGCTGTTCATCGGTGGCGTCATTTACCGTGAACTCGACTGGCTGCATTTGCGCGAGGCCATCATGGAGGGCGGCGTGCAGACCGCCGTGGTGATGCTGCTGGTGGCATCTTCGGCCCTGGTTGGCGTCCATCTTACCGAGCAGCAGGTGCCGCAGCAATTGGCTGCCACCATCGCCGACTTTACCCAAAACAAGTATGTCGTGCTGGCGCTGCTGAACGTGCTTTTCCTGGTGCTTGGCCTGTTCCTGCATTCGGCGGCCGCGATCATCCTGGTGGTGCCGATAGTCATCCCGCTGGTCAACGCGGTCGGCATCGACCCGGTACATTTCGGCCTGATCGTGACCCTGAATCTCGGCATCGGCCAGCAGACCCCGCCGGTCGCCAGCGTGCTGATCACCGCCTGCTCCGTCGCCAAGGCGAATATCTGGGAGGTCAGCAGGTACAATGTCTATTTCGTCGCCGTGCTGCTGTTTATCCTGATACTGGTGACCTATATCCCGATCATCCCGATGGGACTGGTCTATTTCTTCTACGGTTGAGGAAATCCGCGTCATGCCGGAAGACACCATCCTGGTAAGCCGCGACGGATATGTCGCGACAATCACGCTGAACCGGCCGGACAAGCTGAACGCCATGACCAAGCCGATGTGGCTGCGTCTGGGCGATGTGCTGGAAGAATTATCGGCGGACGACAACCTGCGCTGCGTCGTGCTGCGCGGGGCCGGGGCTAAGTCCTTCTCGCCCGGCAACGACATCTCGGAATTCGAAACCGACCGCTCGAATGCCGAACAGGCCAAGGCCTATGGCGAAATCCTGCACCGCACGCTGACCGCGCTGAAAACCTGCCGGCATCCGACTGTCGCCCTGATCCAGGGCATTTGCGTTGGTGGCGGGCTGGAGATTGCGGCGCTCTGTGATCTTCGCATCTGCGGCGAGTCCAGCCGCTTCGGAGTCCCGATCAAGCGGCTGGGCCTGGTCATGGCCTATCCGGAAATCGACGGGCTGCAGCGGCTGGTCGGGCGGTCGGCCACACTGGAAATCCTGCTGGAAGGCCGCGTCTTCGGCGCGGCGGAGGCGAAGGACAAGGGGCTCGTCACCCGCGTCGTGCCCGACGACAAGGTGGAGGAAGAATCCTACGCCACCGCCGGGCGGATCGCCGACGGGGCGCCGCTGGTCGCGCGCTGGCACAAGAAGTTCCTCGATCGGTTGGAGGACCCGGCGCCGCTAAGCGAAGCGGAGCAGGACGAAGGCTATGCCTGTTACGACACCGAGGACTTCCGGATCGGTT
>DAOVHN010000162.1 GCA_030671915.1 Pseudomonadota bacterium | reverse complement strand
TAGGGCGCGTGGGCCTTCGCCATGGCTTCGCGCGCCAATTCGAACATCGCTTTGTCCATGCTCACCGCTCTTTCACATAGGGCACGCCGATGGCCTTTGGCGCCATCGCCGTGCCGATGAAGCCGGCCAGCAGCACCACCGTCAGCACATAGGGCAGCGCCTGGATGAACTGCACCGGGATCTCGCCGATACCGGGGATATCGTAGCCCTGCAGCCGGATCGTGACCGCATCCAGGAAGCCGAACATCAGGCAGGCGCCCATCGCCTGCCAGGGCCGCCATTTGCCGAAGATCATGGCCGCCAAGGCGATATAACCCTGCCCCGCCGACATCTCGCGCCCGAAGGCAGCGTTCTGTGCGATCGCCAGATAGGTGCCGCCGATCCCGACCAGTGCGCCGCCGATCAGGATCGCCCGATAGCGCAGCAAGGTGACGGAAATGCCGGCGGTATCCACCGCATGGGGATTTTCGCCGACCGCGCGCAGGCGCAAGCCGAATCGCGTGCGGTTGACCACCCACCAGGTAAGCGGCACCGCGGCCAGCGCGACATATACGAGGAGGTTATGGCCGCTGATCAGTTCCGCATAAATCGGCCCCAGCACTGGCACCGGCCGGATCGTATCGGCCAGCGGCAGCGTGATCGGCATGAAGCGGGCGGTTGCGTCGAGGCTGGGGGTCTGGCCGCCTTGCCGGAACCAGGCGTTGCCCAGCACCACGGTCAGGCCCGAGACCATGAAATTGATCGCCACCGCGCTGACCACCTGGTTGCCGCGATGGGTCACGCAGGCGAAGGCATGAATTGCGGCCAGCGAGACCGACACCGCGATACCGGCCATCAGCGCCAGCCAGGCCGACCCGGTGATCGCCGCGATGCAGCCGGCGGCGAAGGCCGAGGCCAGCAGCTTGCCCTCCAGCGAGATGTCGATAACGCCCGAGCGTTCCGAGAGCAGCCCCGCCATGGCGCAAAAGATCAGTGGCGTGGCCACGCGCAGCGTCGCATCCCCCACCTGCAGGACCGCGAGGAAGGCGTCACCCATGGTCTTCGCCCTCCGCCGGAACCGCAACGCCGCCGAAGCGCAGCGCCAACCACCGCCAGGCGCGCTCCAGCGTGCCGCGCATCATGTAGGCCAGGGCGCCGGAAAACAGGATGATCAGCCCCTGGATTGCCGTCGTCATCTCGCGGCTGATGCGCGGCAGTTCGAAGGCCAGCTCCGCGCCGCCCTGATAGAGCACGCCGAACAGGAAGCTCGCCAGGATGATGCCTACGGGGTGATTGCGCCCCATCAGGGCGACCGCGATTCCGGCGAAGCCGGTTCCAGCCGTGAAGTTCAGGATCAACCGGTGCTGCACCCCCATGATCTCATTCACCGCGACCAGCCCGGCCAGCATGCCGGAAATGCACATGGTGGTGACGATCAGGCGGCGCGTGCGAATGCCCGCATAGACCGCGGCGCGCGGGTTTTGCCCGGCGGCGCGCAGCTCGTAGCCCCACGGCGTGCGCCACAGGAAGGCCCAGACCCCGACCGACGCCAGCAACGCCAGTACCAGGGACAGGTTCAGCGGCGAGCGCGCCGTCTCGATCCCGAACCAGCCCAGCACCTCGTGCATCTGCGGCAGCAGGGCTGCCTCGGCGAAGGGCCGCGTCTCGGGCGACATCTGGCCCGGCATGATCAGGACATTGACCAGTAGATAGACCATCAGCGCCGAGGCGATGAAATTGAACATGATGGTGGTGATAACGATATGGCTGCCGCGATAGGCCTGCAGCCAGGCGGGGATGAAGGCCCAGCCCGCGCCGAACAGCCCCGCCGCAACGATGCCGATGGGCACCAGCAGCCATCCCGGCAGGATCGAGTCGAAAGCCAGAAAGGCCAGCCCCACCCCCAATCCGCCGATATAGGCCTGCCCCTCGCCGCCGATATTGAACAGGCCGGCATGGAAGGCGACTGCCACCGCCAGCCCGGTAAAGATGAAATTGGTCGTGTAATAGAGGGTATAGCCCAGCGCCTCCTCATAACCGAAGGCGCCGATCAACAGCCATCGCACGGCCTCCAGCGGGTTTTCGCCGACCAGCAGAACGATCAGTCCCGATGCGATCAGCGCCATGCACAGATTGATCGCAGGCAGGACGCCGACATCGACCCAGCGGGGCAGCGGCACGTAAGGCGCGGAGGAGCTCATAACCGCGCCTCTTCCGTAACCCGGTCGGTGGCGCCCTCGTGGGCGTTGGCCATCATCAGGCCAAGCGTGCGCTCGTCGGCCGTGCGGCCATCGACCTCGCCGACGATGCGGCCCTCGAACATCACCAGGATCCGGTCGGCGAGCGACATGACCTCGTCCAGCTCCACCGAGACCAGCAGGATCGCGCATCCGGCGTCGCGGTATTCGCGCAGTTGCCTGTGAATGAACTCGATGGCGCCGATATCGACGCCGCGTGTCGGCTGGCCGACCAGCAGGATATCGGGGCGCCGCTCCAACTCTCGCGCCAGAATCAGCTTCTGCTGGTTGCCGCCGGAAAAATTGGCCGACCGAAGACTGGGGTCGCGCGGCCGCACGTCGAAATTCTCCATCAGTTTGCGGCAATGCCCGAACAGATAATCCATCCGGTAAAGCATGTGGTTCAAGAAAGATGGATCGCGCTGATATCCCAGAATGGCGGACTCGGAGGCCACGAAATCCGTAATGAGCCCCATCCTGATCCGATCTTCCGGGACATGCGCGATACCCAGCTCCCGCATGAGTTTTGGATTGGCCGGATGGTCTGGCGAAAAGGAGCGGCCCATGGCCTCGAACTCGCCGTTATTCAGCGGCATAATCCCGGCCAGGGCCTGCAACAGCTCACTCTGCCCGTTGCCGGATACGCCGGCGATGCAGACGATTTCTCCCGCCTTCACCTCGAAACTGACATTGTCGACGCGCGCGACATCCTGTGCATCACGGACCGTCAGGCCACCTACCTTCAACGCCACGTCCCCGGCCTCGCGCGCCTCGCCGCGCTCGCCCGTGCGGACCTTCCGGCCGACCATCAGTTCGGCGAGTTCTTCCTCGCTGGTGTCTTGCGTGCGGCGCACCGCCACGATCTCGCCGCCGCGCATCACCGACACGGAATTGGTCACCGCCATGATCTCGCGCAGCTTGTGGGTAATCAGGATGATGGTCGTGCCGTGCTCCTTCAGCGCGTCAAGAATACGGAACAGCTGTTTCGCTTCCTGTGGGGTGAGCACGCCCGTGGGCTCGTCGAGCACCAGCACCTCGGCGCCGCGGAACAGCGCTTTAAGGATTTCCACGCGCTGCTGCTGGCCGACCGGCAGGTCGCCCGCCACCGCATCCTGGTCGACCCGGAGATCGTATTCCTCTTCCAGCCGGGCCAGTTCGGCACGCGCTTTTTCGATCGAGGATTCGATCAGCGCCCCTTCCTCCGCCCCGAGGACGACGTTCTCCAGCACGGTGAAATTATCGACCAGCATGAAATGCTGATGGACCATGCCGATGCCGCAGTCGATGGCATCGCGGGACGAGCGGATACGGACCGGCTTTCCGTTCACCAGGACTTCACCCGAATCCGCCTCGTAAACCCCGTACAGGATACTCATCAGGGTCGATTTTCCGGCTCCGTTCTCACCGACGATGCCGTGAATTTCGCCCTTGGGGACGCCAAGGCTTACCGCGCGGTTGGCCTGAACCTGGCCAAACGCCTTGCTGATGTCCCTGAATTCGATAGCCGGCGGCGGGGACGGCGCGGCGCCTGCCACCCCGCCCCCGGTCACCGTTTCACCTTCCGTCATACGGACCTCCCGTCACCAGGAACAGTCCGCTCAGTAGGTGCAGCTATTGTCGGCCATGTAGTCATGGACCTTGATCTTGCCGGCGATGATGTCGGCGCGGGCCGCTTCGACCGCGGTCTTCATCTCGTCGGTGATCAGCGCGGCATTATGCTCGTCCAGCGCCCAGCCAACGCCGTCCTCGGCCAGCCCCAGAACCTTGATGCCGCCCTTCCAGGTGCCGTTCTTGGCTTCCATGAAGGTGGTGTAGGCGGCCACGTCGACGCGCTTGAGCATCGAGGTCAGCATGGTGCCCGGATGCATATAGTTCTGGTTGGAATCGACGCCGATGGCCAGCTTCCCCGCGTCCTTCGCGGCCTGGTAAACGCCGACGCCGGTGCCGCCGGCCGCCGCGTAGACCACGTCCACGCCGCGATCGAACTGGCTGCGGGTCAACTCCGCGCCGCGGCCGGGATCGTTCCAGGCCGACGGGGTCGAACCGGTCATGTTCTGGATTACCTCGGCCTTGGCATTGACATGCTTGACGCCCTGCTCATAGCCGCAGGCGAAGCGGCGGATCAGCGGAATATCCATGCCGCCGACGAAGCCGACCTTGTCGGTTTTGGTCGCCATCGCGGCCAGCATGCCGACCAGGAACGAGCCCTCATGCTCGTTGAACAGAATGGCCTGCACGTTCGGCGCCTCGACGAACCCGTCGATGATGGCGAAGCGGGTGTTCGGGAATTCCTTGGCGACCTTCTCGATCGCCGGGGACTGGGCGAAACCGACACCCAGCACCGGGTCGGCGCCGCGCTGCGCCATCTTGCGGATCGCCTGTTCGCGCTGGGTCTCGTTGGTGACCTCGAACTCGCGATAGGCGATGCCGGTTTCCTTGTTGAACTTTACGACACCGTCATTGACACCCTGGTTAAAGGATTTGTCGAACTTGCCTCCCATGTCGAACACGACGGCGGGTTTGATCTCGTCCGCGCTTGCGGCCGAGGCCGTCAGCAACAGGGCGCCGGCAATGGTGATCAGAGTTTTACGAAACATGATGCCTCCATATCCTGGTTTTGTGTTTTCATTGCCCGGGCGTGTCCCGGGCGGGGTTAAATTTTATTCCCCAAAGGGAATCCAGACATTCTTTACATGCGTTGCGTGGCGCAGGAATTCATGACCCTCGCCCTGCGACGCGTCGTTCCAGTCGCGGTCCAGCCCATGATCGGTCCAGGCCCGTTTCAGGTTGCCGGCGGACGCGCGCTCGATATCGGCGCAGCTTGCGGCCGATCCGAAATGCCAGATCGCATCGACCTCGTCATGGTCGGCCAGCACGCGGGCCAGAGCCTCGCGGTCGCCGGTGACGATATTGACCACGCCGCCCGGCACATCCGAGGTATCCAGCACTTGGTAGAAATCGGTCGCGGCCAGCGGATGCGCTTGCGACGGGATCGCCACCACGCGGTTGCCCATGGCGATGGCCGGCGCGACCAGCGAAATGAAACCCAGCAGCGGCAGGCGACCCGGGCAGGAGATTCCGACGATGCCGACGGGTTCGCGCATCGCCATGGCAACGCCGCGGATCGGCACGCCATGCACCGCGCCATCGTATTTGTCGGCCCAGGCCGCCCAGGTGAACAGCCGCCGGATCGAGGCCTCGACCTCGTCCTTGCCGCTCTTGCCGGTCATGGCGGCGACGCGGGCCGCGAACTCGTCGCTACGCGCGGCCAGGTTCTCGGCGACGTAATACAGGATCTGCGCCCGCAGGTGACCGCTGCTGTTGCCCCAGGACGCCGCCGCGCGGGCCGCCTCCACCGCGTTGCGGATATCCTTGCGGTTTCCCTCGCCGACATGGGCGATCAGCCGGCCTTTGGAATCGAGCACGGGCAGGCTGTTGCCACCATCCGGGCGCGCCTGCTTGCCGCCGATATACATCTTGGCCGTCCGGTCGATGGCGGTGGCCGCCGGTTCGCCGGCCGGCTTCGGCATCTTCAGCGGCGCATACGGCTTGAAGCTTTTCACGTAATCGGGCTTCACATATTCGAACAGGCCCTCGCGGCCACCCTCGCGCCCGAAACCGGACTCGCGGCAGCCACCGAACCCGGCCGCCGCGTCGAACTGGTTCGTCGCATTGACCCAGACGACGCCGCAGTGCAGCTTCGCCGCCACGTCCAGCGCCAGATTGATATTCTCCGACCAGACGCTGGCCGCCAGCCCATAGCGCGTGTTGTTGGCCAGCGCGACCGCGTCCGCCGGGGTGCGGAAAGTCATCGACACCAGAACCGGGCCGAAAATTTCCTCCTGCGCCACGGTCGAGGCCGGCTCCACCTCGCTCAACAGGGT
>DAOVHN010000776.1 GCA_030671915.1 Pseudomonadota bacterium | reverse complement strand
TCCTTCTTCGATCCGCCGAAGGCCAAGGAAGCGGCCCTGGCGCAGATCGAGGCCGGTGTCGACGTGATCTATGCGGAACGTTTCGGCGTGGTCGAGGCCGCGGCGGAGAAGGGCGTTCTGGCGATCTCCAACATGTCCGACCAGTCCTCGCTGGGCCCCAAAACGGTCATCACCGGGCCGGTCTGGGACATGTGGCCGACCGTCAAATACGCGGTCGCCATGGTGAACTCCGGCGTCTTCACGGCGCAGGATCTTGGCGGTTTCTCCTATATGGGCAAGGGTGGCTCCTATCTGGCGCCTTACCATGAGTGGGAGACGAAACTGCCGGCCGACGTCAAGAAAATGGTCGCGGACCGCACCCAGGAAATCCTCGACGGCACCTACCGGGTGAACGTCGACGAGAGCATTCCGCAGTCCGAATAACAACCTGATCCCGGCCCGGGGCGCTAACAGCGCTCCGGGCCGGTGTTCTCTTGGGTGTAACAGCATGAATGCGCCAACGCCCCTGCTCGCCATGCGCGGAATCGGCAAACGATTCGGCGCGGTGCAGGCCAACCGCAATGTCGAACTGACCCTGCTGCCCGGCGATATCCTGGGGCTTCTGGGCGAGAACGGCGCCGGCAAGACCACATTGATGAACATCCTGTTCGGGACCTACAGCCCGGACGAGGGGTGCATCAAGATCGATGGGCAACCGGTGGAGATCCACAATTCCGCCGCCGCGATCGCCCATGGCATCGGCATGGTGCACCAGCATTTCCATTTGGTCCCGCGCCATACGGTTCTGGAAAACCTGCTGGTCGGCAGACGCGGCCGGCGCGGGTTGCTCGATACCGCGGCGGCCCGGACGCGGCTGGAGGAAATCGGCCGGCATTTTCAGCTTGTCCTGGATCCGGACCGGCTGGTCGGCGATCTGACCATCGGCGAACAGCAACGCCTGGAAATCATCAAGGCGCTGTTTTCCGGCGCCCGCATCCTGATCCTCGACGAACCCACCGCCGCCCTGACCCCGCAGGAGGCCGACGGGCTGTTTGACGCGCTGCGCGCCATGGCCGGCGAGGGCATGGGGGTGATCTTCATCAGCCACAAGCTTCACGAAGTCCGCGCCATTACCAGCCATGTCATGGTGATGCGCCTTGGCGAAGTCGTCGCCAACCTGGAGAACACCCCGGACGTCAGCCAAGCGCATCTCGCCGAACTGATGTGCGGGCATGAGCTGACGCCGCCGGTGAAACCGGAAAAGCAACCGGGCCGGTCCCTGCTGCAATTGCGCAACGCGGCCACCGATACCGCCGGGCGCACCAATCTGGCCGAAATATCGCTGGATATCCGGGCCGGCGAGATCCTCGGCATTGCCGGGGTTTCGGGCAACGGCCAGCGCGAGTTAGCCGAGGTCATCGCGGGGATGCTGCCGCTGTCCGCGGGCAGCCTGGAGGTCGACGGCGCCGCCGTGCCTCGCCCCTCGGCCAATGTCATGCAGGCGCTGGGCGTGGGCCGCATACCCGAAGACCGCATGGGCACCGGCCTTATCACCAGCCTGCCG
>DAOVHN010000691.1 GCA_030671915.1 Pseudomonadota bacterium | reverse complement strand
TGTCGGCGGAAATCGTCGGCGGCTATGCCTGGCTGTTCCCGCGCGGCGAGATCGCCAATATCGGCCTCGGGGTGACGCCGGCCGAGCGGCATCGTCTGAAACCATTGCTGGAAGACCTGCATGCGATGCTGGCCGCCGAGGGCCGTGTCGGGCGCGGCGTGATGGGCCATACCGGCGGGGCGATACCGGTGGGCGGCATGCTGAACCCCGTCGGCGCGCTGGGCGATGTGCCGGTGCTTCTGGCCGGCGACGCGGCGGGGCTGTCCAATCCGGTCAGCGGCGCGGGCATCAACGCCGCCGTCCTGTCGGGCAATCTGGCCGGCGAGGCCGTGGCGGCCTGGCTGGCTGGCGATCGCGACGCGCTGGTGGACTACGGGGACGAGTTGGAGGCCCTGTTCGGCGCCTCCATCGGGCGGGCGCTGCGCCGGCGGCGCGCGATCATGCGGGAATATGAGAAAGGGTCCGGCCCTTCGCCCGCCGATCTGCGGGCGGGCTGGATCGCCTATCCGGAATATTGGGCGGATGATGAGGCCGCCGGGAAAACGCTGGAGATAATGGAATGAGTTGCTTGAAACCCGAAGGCATGGAGCCCGTGGCAAACGGCAAGGACGGGCTGGACTACAACCCCTTCGCCACCATGCAGCCGCGCGCGCCCGAACGGATCCCGGCGGAAGCCCGCAACGGCGGCCGGGTGAAACAGGCGGACCAGACTCCGCAAGGCGTCTATCGGCCGAACTACAATATCCTGACACCGAATATGCGCTCGCCCGACTATGTGCAGATGTCGACGGCCGCCGCCATCACGCTGGGAGTCACGTCCGGCAAGATGCTGCGCTGTGAATGTACCCGCTGCCTCAATCTGCTGCTGACCTACCCTGAGGGTTGCCGCGCCAACTGTGCCTATTGCGGCCTGGCCCGCCACCGCGAGGCCGAGCGCGATTATGCCGATCGTAACTTCATCCGCGTCGACTGGCCGGCCGTGCCGATGGCCGAGGTGGTGGATATCGTGGCGAAAGACGTCGAGAACTCGCCGTTCCACCGGATGTGCATCAGCATGATCACCCATCCGAATTCCGACGAGGACACGGTGTCGGTGCTTAAACAATGGACCGCCAGGATCGATCCGTCGGAGATTCCGATCTCGATTCTGTCCAATCCGACGACGATGACCCGCCAGGATGTGCAAACCCTGCACGAGCTGGGCTCCGACATCTTCACCGTGGCGCTGGATGCGGCGACGCCGGAACTCTTCGACCGGACCCGCGGCAAGGGCGTGCAGTCGCCGCATTCATGGAAGAAATACTGGGAAATCCTGGAGGATGCGCGCGATATCTTCGGCCCGAAAAAATTTGGCGCACATATCATCGTCGGCATGGGCGAGACCGAGCATGAGGTACTGACCCTGGTGCAGCGGATCGTGGATATGGGCGGGCACAGCCATATGTTCTGCTTCTTCCCGGAGAAGGGCTCGCTGATGGATCATCTGCCGGCGACCCCGCGCGACCAGTGGCGCCGGGTACAGCTCGCCCGCTATCTGCTCGACTATTGCGGCGTGCGCGTCGATCGAATGAAATTCGACGAACATGGCCGGGTTGCCGACTATGGCATGCCGAAGGGGGAACTGGACGCTATCATCGACGCCGGCATCGCTTTCCGCACCTCCGGCTGTCCGGAAAAATTCGCCGACGACATCTCGGCCTGCGACCGCCCCTACGGCGATTCGCCGCCCAGCAATATCGCCAGCTATCCGTTCCAGCCGAACGGCAACGATCTGCGGACGATCCGCAAGCAGCTGGATATTCGTAAGTCGGT
>DAOVHN010000153.1 GCA_030671915.1 Pseudomonadota bacterium | reverse complement strand
CGGCAAACCGCCAATATTCGCAAGGCGGCGCGGGCGTTGGCGGAGATCGCGCGCGAGCATGCGCTGGTCGTGACCCACGGCAACGGGCCACAGGTCGGGCTGCTGGCCCTGCAATCGGGCGATCCGCTGGAGGTTTTGACCGCCGAGACCGAGGGCATGATCGGCTATATGATCGAAACCGCGCTCAGAAACGAATTGCCGGGGCGCGCTGTCGCCGGGCTGCTGACACAAATCGCGGTCGATCCGGACGATCCGGCCTTCGCCGCGCCGACAAAGCCGATCGGCCCGGTTTACGGAGAGGCCGAGGCGAAGCGGCTGGCGGGCGAACGCGGCTGGACAATCGCCCCGGACGGCGACGGCTTTCGGCATGTCGTGCCCTCGCCGCGCCCGCTGCGCATTCTGGAAATCGAGACGATCAAGCTGCTGGTGCGAAACGGCGTCCTGGTGATCTGCGCCGGCGGCGGCGGCGTTCCGGTGATCGCCGGCGAGACCGGGTGGCGCGGTGTCGAGGCCGTCATCGACAAGGACCATGCCAGCGCCCTGCTGGCGCGTGAACTTGGCGCCGACGCCCTGCTGATGCTGACCGACGTGGATGCGGTTTATGCCGACTGGGAGGGCGCCAGGGCCCGGCCGTTGGGCGCGGTGAACACGGACGACCTGCGCAAATACGAGTTCGCGCCGGGATCGATGGGACCGAAAGTCCAGGCCGCCGTCGATTTCGCCGAGGCCACCGGACGCATGGCCGGCATCGGCGGGCTGAAGGACGCCGCCGCCATGCTGCGCGGCGAGGCGGGAACGCGGATTGCGAACAGCCCTGGATAAACGGTAAGGGCCGGCGTCCTACTGGTCCCCCGTCTCCATTAATTTCTCGCCGCGCGCCTTGCGGGCGGCGCGGTCGGCCAGCAGGTTGTCCATCCAGTCGGGATCCATCTCGGGCACGGACGACAAAAGCAGGTCGGTATAGGGATCGTGCGGCGGGGTCAGGATGTCCTGTTTCGGCCCCTGCTCGACGATGCGGCCCTGCAGCATGACGACGATCTCGTCGGCGATCGCCTTCACCGTCGCCAGGTCGTGGGTAATGAACAGGTAGGTGACGCCGAGCTCGTTCTGCAGCCGCTGCAGCAGTTTCAGGATTTCCTCGGCCACAAGCTGGTCCAGCGCCGATGTCACCTCGTCGCAGATGATGACCTCCGGGTCGGCGGCCAGCGCGCGGGCGATGCAGATACGCTGTTTCTGCCCGCCCGACAGCTCGCCGGGCAGCCGGTCCATGAATTCGTCCGGGTCCATTTCGATCATTTGCAGCAGCTCGCGGGTCCGCTCGGTCTTCCGTTTGCCCTTGATGCCGAGATAGAATTCCAGCGGCCGGCCGATGATGTCGCGGATGCGTTGCCTGGGATTCAGCGCGACGTCGGGGCTCTGGTAGATCATCTGCACATGGCGCAACTGGTCGGTCGAGCGCTTCTTGTAGGATGCCGGCAGCTCCTCGCCCTTGAACAGAACCGAGCCCTTTATCGGGGGCAGCAGGCCGGTGATGACCCGCGCGGCCGTGCTCTTGCCGCTGCCGGACTCGCCGACCACCGCGACGGTGCGGCCGCGCCCGATCTTCATGGAGATATCCTCCAGCACGACGACCTCGCCGCCATAGCTGGCGGTCACGTCGCGGATTTCGAGAAGCGGCGGGTCGGCCATCGCCGGCGGCTCCTCTTCCTTGCGGAAGGAGCGCACCGCCAGCAGCCGGCGGGTATATTCCTCTTTCGGGTTGGCGAGCATCTCGCGGGCGTCGCCTTCCTCGACCAGGTCGCCATATTGCAGCACCATGATGCGGTCGGCCATCTGCGCCACCACGGCGAGGTCGTGGGTGATGTAGATCGCGGCGGTATGAAATTCCTCCACCACGTCGCGGATCGCGGCCAGCACCTCGATCTGGGTGGTTACGTCCAGCGCCGTCGTCGGTTCGTCGAAGACGATCAGGTCGGGCCGGCAGGCCATGGCCATGGCGGTCATGGCGCGCTGCAACTGGCCGCCGGAGACCTGATGCGGATAACGAAAGCCGATATTGTCCGGGTCCGGCAGGCGCAGGCGGCGGTATAGCGCAATCGCGTCCTGTTCAGCCTCGGCCTTGGGTTTTACCCGGTGCTGAACTGGAGTCTCGGTATACTGATCGATCAGCTTGTGGGCCGGATTGAAGGCCGCCGCGGCGCTCTGCGCCACATAGGCGATGCGCGAACCGCGCAGCCGGCGAAGCTTTCCGTCCGACATCGTTCGCAAATCCATGCCGTCGAAGACAATGGAACCACTGGTGATTCGGCAGCCAGGGCGCGCGAAGCCCATGCTGGCGATGCCGATGGTCGATTTGCCGGCGCCGGACTCGCCGATCAGCCCCAGCACCTCGCCACGGTGCAGTGTCAGGTCGATATCGTGGACGATCTCGTTCCACTTGTCTTCCGACTGCCCCTCGATGCACAGGCCGCGCATCTCCAGCAGTACGTCGCCCTTCTCTCCGCCTTTACTTGTCATCGCGGATACCGCTTGTCTTGTGCAGGAACCAGTCGACCACGAAATTCACACCGACCGTCAACAGCGCAATGGCGCCGGCCGGCAGCAGCGGCGTAATATCTTCATAGGCTATCAGGGTCGCGGTTTCCCGCACCATGCTGCCCCAATCCGCTGTCGGTGGCTGGATGCCGAGGCCGAGGAAGCTAAGGGCGCTGATGAACAGAAACACGAAACAGAATCGCAGCCCAAATTCGGCGATCAACGGCGCCAGCGAATTCGGCAGGATTTCGCGGGTGATGATCCACCAGGTGCCCTCGCCCCTGAGCTTTGCCGCCTCGACGAAATCCAGCACTACGATGTTCATCGAGACTGCCCGGGCCAGCCTGAAGACGCGCGTGGAATCAAGCACGGCAATCACGACGATGAGGACGGGTTGCGAGGTTCCGGTAATCGTTAAAATGAGCAGGGCAAAAATCAGAATCGGAATGGCCATCAGAACATCGACCATTCGCCCGAGCAACATATCCACCCAACCCCCCAGCGTCGTCGCCAGAAGGCCCAGTATACCGCCGATCAGGAAAGCAAGGCAGGTGGTGATAAATGCAATCCCGATCGTGTTCCGCGCGCCGTAGATCAGCCGTGTGAGCATGTCCCGGCCGAGATGATCCGTGCCGAGAATGAAACCCTCTCCCCAGAGCTCAAACTGCGATCCAACGATTTCGTATTCGCCGTAGGGGGCCAGAATCGGAGCCGCGAATGCAACGAAGGTATAAACCACGATCACCAGCAATCCGAAAATTGCAGTTGGCGGCGCCGATTTCAGGTGTTTCCAGATTTGTGCCATCCGTCCCGCCTATTTCGGATGAAGGAGTCTGGGATTGGTAAGGATCGACAGCACATCCGCCGTCAGATTCAGCAATATGAAGGTCGCCGCGAAAATCAGGCAACTTGCCTGCACCACCGGAATGTCGCGTTTGGATACGGAATCCACCAGAAGCTGCCCCAGCCCCGGATAAACGAAGACCACCTCGACGACGACGACGCCGACCACGAGAAAAGCAAGGTTGATGACGATCACATTGATGATCGGGGCCAGCGCGTTGGGCAGCGCGTGATGGGTGACGATGCGCGAGCGGCTGATGCCCTTGAGCATGGCCATCTCGATATAGGGGCTGGCCAGCAGGTTGATGATCGAGGCCCGCGTCATGCGCATCATATGCGCGACGATCACGAGAGTCAGCGTCAACGCCGGCAGGATAACGCGGTACACATGCTCCCAGAAACCGAGATCGGAACTTACATTCGAGATGCTGGGGAAAATATTTACTTTTACCGAAAGGAACAGGATCAGGATATAGGCGACGAAGAAATCCGGAAAAGAGATCGAAGTCAGGGTGAAGACGTTGATCGTCCTGTCGAAGATCGTGTTGCGATAAAGCGCGGCCAGAACGCCCAACGCCAGCGCGATCGGAACGGAGATCACCGCGGCGACCGCGGCCAGGAACAGCGTGTTCAGCAGCCGCGTGCCGATAAGCTCGGATACGTCCCGACGGCTGGCGAGAGACTTCCCGAAATCGCCCTGCATGACCCCGCCGAGCCAATCCAAGTAGCGGGTGTACCACGGCAGGTCGAGCCCGAGTTCCCGGCGGAACGCGGCGACGGTCTCGGGCGTAGCGGATTGCCCCAGAATTTCCTGCGCGAAATCGCCCGGCAGAAGCTCGACGCCGAGGAAGATGATCATCGAGACGACGAAGAGGGTGAGGAGACCCAGCGCCAAGCGCTGGGTCACCATTTTCAGGATCTTCGCCATCGATTTAATCTTTGCCGGCGATTTCGATCAGGCGAACCACCAGCGTTCAATGGCCCGGAAGCCGTCCATGGCCCAGTTCGCGCCCATCTTGTCGTGCGCGACCTTGTTGGACAGGCCCATGACGTAGTTGGCGAACATCGGGATGATCACGCCGCCCTCTTCGTTAACGATCTTCTGCATCTCGAAATACATTCCGCGACGCTTTGAACTGTCGAGCTCACCGCGGGCCGCGACCAGCAGCTCGTTGAAGCGGTCATGCTTCCAGAAAGTGTCGTTCCACGGAACACCCTCCGCATAGGCGGTCGAGAACATCCAGTCCTCGGTCGGGCGGCCGCCCCAGTACACCGCGCAAAACGGCTTCTTCAGCCACACGTTCGACCAGTAGCCGTCATTCGGCTCACGCACGACGTTGATGTCGATGCCGGCCTTGGCCGCGTGCTCCTTGTACAGGACGGCGGCGTCGACCGCGCCCGCAAAGGCCGCGTCGGCGGCGCTGAGGTCGACCTTCAGGCTGGAAAGGCCGGCCTTCTTGAGATGGAACTTCGCCTTGTCCGGGTCATAGGCGTGCTGCGGCAGGTCGTCCGCATGATACTGGTTTGAGCGGCCGATCGGATGGTCGTTGCCGACGACGCCGTGGCCGAGCAGGATGGTCTTTACCAGCGCCTCGCGGTCTAGCGCGTATTTCAGCGCCAGACGCACATGGTTGTTGTCGAACGGCGCGGTATCGGTGCGCATCGCGAAGGTGAAATGTTGCGTGCCGCTGACTTCCTCGAGCCGAACCTTCTTGCTCCGCGCCAGCAGATGAGCGGTCTTCAGGTCGACCTTGTCCATCGCATCGACCTCCCCGGTGGTCAGCGCGTTGGTGCGCGCCGTCACGTCGGTGATCGACAGCACCTCGGCGGAGTCGAAATGCGCGCGGTCCGTCTTCCAGTAGTTCGGATTGCGTTTCAGGGTCGTGCGGACGCCCGGCTCGAAGTTCTCGATCGTGTAGCCACCGCAGCCGACGCCCGACATGGGGTCGATCAGCTTGCCGTCCTTGGCCGGCATGATGCCGATATGATAGTCGCTCAGGATAAAGGGGAAATCGGCGTTGCCCGTCTTCATCGTGAACACGACAGTGTCCTTGCCGTCCGCCTTGACCTCGGCAATCGGATCGAGGATGGCCTTCGCGGCTGACTTGGAATCCTCGCCGAGATGGTGATTGATCGATGCGATGACGTCACCCGAGTCCAGCGTCTTGCCGTTGTGGAATTCGACACCCTTGCGCAGCTTGAAGGTCCACACCTTGGCATCGGGGCTGACATCCCAGCTTTGCGCCAGTTCCGGAACCAGTTCCCCGCTATTGCTAACCTCGGTCAGGTAATTGTAACTGGCGTTGCCGACGACCTGCATGTACAGGTCGGTCCAGGTGGCTGGATCGTGCGTGTCGGTGGTCGAGCCGTGCCCAATGCCCAGCCGCAGCGTGCCGCCCTTCTTCGGGGCTGCCCTGGCGATGCCGGGGGCGATCGAAAGGCCGGCGGCCATCGCGCCGGCCGCGGCGCCACTGGCGAGAACCTCGCGGCGTGTGAAACCTGTCAATTTCCTTGTTTCCTCGGACATATTTGCCTCCTGGGCTTTGTATTTCGTTGTTCGGCAGTATGGATTCACTTGAAGCGATATAACGAATGTGCCTTTACGGCGGGGCGCGCCGCGCCGCCGGCCCGGTCGCCAAACCGGGACTCATCGCGCTTGTTTTGTATGAAGAAACTTTCTGCAATTTCGATCCCTGTTACTGTTTTCTCCCGGGTCTCGTTGGCCAAGGCCCGGCCCGGGTGACTGTTATTTTCGCCTTCGGTATGCGCATCGAACATGCACCACTGCGACAAACTCTATTACAATCCCGGCAATTTGTAAGATATTTTATTGCTTGCTCAATCCGGCATCGCCGGAATCCACCACTCCTCGCCGCGTTCCGTGGTCACATATTCGGGCCAGCGGAAATGAATCGGCGGTTCGTAATCGCAGAGCGGCGGTATCCAGTTTTCGCCGCCGAT
>DAOVHN010000657.1 GCA_030671915.1 Pseudomonadota bacterium | reverse complement strand
GGCCCGCTCTGGAGTATGGCGGCGCTTTCCGCCATGGGCAGGATCCGCAGTCCGCTGAAAAACAGGATCGTGGTCGTCAATAGCAAGGTGGAGCGCAAGAATTGCAGGCCCGGCCGCCGGGTTACCATGTTCAGGCGCATGCGCGGCGCCAGAAACAGCCCGATCAACAGCGTGTGAAAAAAGAACCGGGCCCAGACCACCTGGGGCACCGGGTAGAGCGCCGTCAGATGTTTGGCCACCGTGTCCAGGGAAACGAACAGGACCGTCGTCACCAGCATCCAACCGATGCCTCGAGGGACGTCCGATACCGCCCGGGGCGTTGTCGCCGGGGTCAACCTGGCTTGTCCGTGATGGCAAGCGCCGCCGCCTTGCGCCGCGTCTGCACCCATATGACGGCGCCGACGATCAGCGCGCCGCCCAGCAACTGTTCCATGCGCGGGGTGGCGCCGAACCACATGGCGACCGACACGCCGACGACCGGGGTCAGGTTCATGAACATGGAGGAGACCTGCAGCCCGATATGGCGGACCCCGTAATTCCACAGAAAAACCGCAATGGAGGCGCCACCCAGCGCCGACCATGCGACCAGTCCGACCTCGCGGAGACCCGGCATCGGCGGCGACGGTTGCGTATGACCCATGGCCATAAGCACCAGATATGCGGCGAACACCCACAAGCCGGCGGCCGGCACCGTCAGCCCCGTGATACGCAACTGCGACATTCCCCGCATCCAGCGCTGCGCCACCAGCGAGTACCAGGCCCAGCATCCGGCCGCGGCCATCAGAAGCGGTTCGCCGCCCTTGAACCCGATAGCGAGCCCGTCTTCCGACAGGTCCAGCATGGCCAGCGCGCCGCCCGCGAACGAGGCGAACAAGGCCAGCGAGATCCCGGGCGCCGGCGCCTCGCCGAATCCGAAGCGGGCGACCAGATTGGCGATGACCGGCGCCGCGGCCATGATGGCGATCGCGGTCACCGTGTCGGAATAGATGATGCCGAAGTTGAAAAAGGTCACGAAGCCCGCGATGCCGCCGCCCAGCCACAGAATTCGCCAAACCGATACGCCGCGGGGCAGCAATGGCCCGGCCTCGGCCAGACGCAGCATCCCCAGCGACAGCGGAATCGCCAGGGCATAGCGCGCGACGTTTAGCGTGAAGGGGTCGTACTGGCGCAACAGCACGTCCAGCACCGGCAGCATCGAACCCCAGAGCAGGACGGTTATCATCAATGCGGCGTTGGCCGGACCCACAGGCGTCTCCCCGTTATCGACCGGCGCCGGTCGTTTAATTTAATTCGGCAGGTTCAGGAAACGGCTGGGATGGATGTCTTTTACATTGTCTACCCAGCCCGTGACCGTCGGGGCGACAAGGTTGCGCGAGGCGTGGTTGTATAGCGGGACGACGGGATATTGCGAGATGGCCCGCCGGTGCGCCCGGTACAGGCCGATCGCCCGTTCCCGCGGGTTGGCCTGCCCGTTGGCGGCCTTCAAAAGCCGGTCGAATTCCTTGTCGGCGAAAGCGCCGTAGTTGAATCGTTCATTGTCGGACAGGAAGAGTTCCAGCACCGCCATCGGGTCGTCGATATCGGCAATCCAACCGGCCCTTGCAGCATCGAAGTCGCCGATCCCAAGGTCGCCGTAATGGACGTTGTAATGGCTGCCATAGACGTCCGTTCGCACGCCGATTTGGGTCGATAGCGTGGAGGTTAGTCAAGATGGCGACGACGCCACGGTGAGGCTTGCCGGCGAAGTGCGCGAGGGACGCAACGAGTGGGCGGCGAGCATCCTCTGTTCGCTCGCCCCCGAAGCGCGCCACATCCGCATGGAATGCTCGATCACTCCGCGTCGGGATGTGCTGTTGCGCGCCTTCTACGCGCCTGTGCTCTACGCAGGCGACGGCAGCTTCGGCGCGTCGAAGACGGGCGCGCTGTTCCCG
>DAOVHN010000446.1 GCA_030671915.1 Pseudomonadota bacterium | reverse complement strand
TCGGCGATGAAGGTAAGAACGAGCGTTTTCGCCATGGTCGTATCCTCCGGGCTGTGGGCGTGCGATACGAGCTTAACAAGGGGCGCGCTCCACCGCCAGTGCCGACAACAAACCGCATGCCCACCTTGACTCTTCCCCCATCCCGGATATAGAACAAAAGAAGAACATTTATCGCTGGAGCAGGGAGAGCCATGTCCCGCTGGGAGAATCTGCAATATCTGCGCGCCACGGTGGCGCGGATCGAGCGCGGCGGGCTGGCCGAAGGCGGGGAGGACGGCGCCTTGCCGCTGGGCGTGGCGGAAATCGACCGGGCGCTGGGCGAGGGCGGCTTGCGGCGCGGCGCCCTGCATGAAATTGCCGGCGCGGCCGCCACCGGTTTCGCGGCCGTGATCGCCGGGCGCGCGGCCCGCGGGGGCGGGACGGTGCTGTGGTGCGGCGCCGGGCGGGGCAGGGGCGGGCTCTATCCGCCGGGACTGGCGATGCTGGGGCTGCCGCCCTCCAGCCTGCTTCTGGTGGATTGCCGCAACGAGCGGGAACTGCTGGCGGCGGCGGAGGAAGGGTTGCGCAATGCCGGCCTCGCCGCCCTGTTGCTGGAGGTGTCGCGCATGCCGGACCTGACGGCGGCACGGCGGCTGCAGCTGGCGGCGGAAACCGGCGGGGTGCCGGGACTGCTGCTGTGCCCTGGCGCGGATGGGCGCCATGACGCCAGAGCGCCAGGCGCCATGGCGCCCAGCCCGGCGGTCAGCCGCTGGCGTGCGACCCATGCGCCGGCGGGGCCGGGGGGAAGTTTCCGCTGGTGGCTGGAACTGTTGCGTTGCCGTGGTGGCGGCGCGGGTAAATGGATGGTGGACTGGAATGAAAAAACGCATTGTCTCGATCTGGTTTCCCCGGCTGGCGACTGACCGCATCCAGCGGCGGCGCGGCGCGGAATTGGCGGTACGGCCGCTGGCGGCGGTGGTCGAGGCCGGTAATCGCATCATGCTCGCCGGGGTCAACCGGGCGGCCGAACAGGCCGGGCTCGCCCCCGGCATGACGCTGGCCGACGCGCGCGCCGTGGCCGCGCATCTGGCGACCGCGCCCGCCGATGCGCGCGCCCAGGCCATGCTGCTGGCCCGCCTCGCCCGCTGGTGCGGACGCTATACCCCGATCGCCGCGCCGGGGGGGGTGGACGGGCTATTCCTCGACATCACCGGCTGTGCCCATCTGTTCGGCGGCGAGGCGGAAATGCTGGCCGATATGGCGGGGCGGCTGGAAGCTTTCGGTTTCGCGGTGGCGGTGGCGCTGGCCGATACGCCGGGTGCGGCATGGGCGCTGGCCCGTTACGGCGGGCCCGGTGCGGTCGCCCCGCCCGGCGGCACGGCGCGGGCGCTGGAGCGGCTGCCGGTGGGTGCGCTCAGGCTGGATGGTGAGACCGCGGCTTCCCTCGCCCATCTGGGCCTGCGCCGCATCGGCGATCTTTACGGCATTCCGCGCGGTTCGCTGGCCGCGCGCTTCGGGCAGGGGACGGTGCTGCTGCTCGACCGCGCGCTGGGCCATGCGGAAGAGGCGATTGGCAATCCGCGCCCGCTCGTCACGCCGCGCGCCCGCATCGCCTTCGCCGAGCCGATCGGCACGCGCGCCGACATCGACGCGGCGCTGAATTATCTGCTGGGCGAGCTGTGCGCAAGGCTGGAGGATGCCGGCCAGGGCGCGCGGCGGCTGGAGCTCGCTTTTCACCGAGTCGACAACTCGGCGCAGATGCTCGCCATCGGAACCGCCCGGCCATTGCGCGACGCGGCGGCGCTCGCCCGGCTGTTTCGCGACCGGCTGGATACCGTCGATCCCGGTTTCGGCATCGAGGCGATGGCGCTCACCGCCCCGGCGGCCGAACCCCTGTCGCCGGCGCAGGTCATGCTCGACGACCGGCGCGATGCGGCCGATGGCATAGCCACGCTGGTCGAGCGGTTGGGCAACCGTTTCGGGTTCGAGCGGGTCCGGCGCGCGGCCCCGCTGGACAGCCACCTGCCCGACCGCGCCTGGCGCGGCCTGCCCGCGGGTGTCGCGCCGGCCGGGACCGGACAGAACTGGCCGCGAACTCCGCCCCGTCCGCCCCGCCTGTTGCCCATGCCCGAGCCGGTGGAGGCGGAAGCGGGTGCGGAGGCTGGACCGCCCGTCGCCTTCCGCTGGCGCGGCCGCCGCCATGCGGTGCGCGGCGCGGAAGGGCCGGAACGTATCGCGCCGGAATGGTGGCGCGACGATCCCGCCTGGGCCGCGGGCGCGCGCGACTACTGGCGCATCGAGGACGAAACCGGCCGACGCTTCTGGCTCTGCCGCACCGCCCCGCCGCCCCAATGGCGCCTGCACGGGCTGTTCTGGTGATGCTTGTTCCCGATGGGTGGAATTCCGGCCGGAAAAAAGATTGAACCACAGAGACACAGAGAGCTGCGGAGAAGAAAGTTCTCTCTGTGTCTCTGTGGTGAACCTTTCCTTCCCACCGGAGAGGTGGCATCCCCATGACCCCGCGTTACGCCGAGCTGCAATGCGTCTCCAATTACAGCTTCCTGGAGGGCGCGTCCCATGCGGGGGAGCTGGTGGGACAGGGCGCCTTGCTGGGGCTTGCCGCCATCGGCATCGCCGACCGCAATTCGGTGGCCGGCGTGGTGCGCGCCCATATCGCTGCGCGCGAGACCGGGATGCAGGTTCTCGCCGGGGCGCGGCTGGATTTGATGGATGGCGCATCGCTGATTGCATATCCCACGGACCGCGAGGCCTGGGGGCGGCTATGCCGGCTGATCACGCTGGGCCGCCGCCGCGCGCCGAAGGGCTCCTGCGAACTCTATCGCCAGGACGTACAGGCGTACGGGCAGGGCATGGCCCTGATTGTGTTGCCGCCCGATGCGCCCGATGAGGCCTTCGCGGCGGAGCTCGCGGGCTGGGCCGGGACATTCTCCGGATCGGTTTGGCTGGCGGCATCCCATCTGTTGCTAGGCAATGACGTACGGCGCATCGCTCGTCTGGCCGACCTGGCCGAAGTTTGCGGCACGCCGCTAGTCGCCACCAACGATGTGGTGATGCATGACGCGTCGCGCCGCCCGCTGGCCGATACGCTGGCCTGCGTACGCGAGGGCG
>DAOVHN010000480.1 GCA_030671915.1 Pseudomonadota bacterium | reverse complement strand
GGTCGCCCACCTGATCCGGCGATGCGCCGAATTGCATATGCGCCAGATCGCCTTCGGCGGCGACCCGGTCTAGATGGGCAGCGCGCGGCCGCTGGATTTCGGGCACTGGTCGGCGCACAAGCTGGAATCGCTAACTGGCCACGAGGTGCGCCATGGCGAGGCGGTGGCCATCGGCATCGCGCTCGACACCCGCTATTCGGTGCGCCGGGGCCTGCTGGCCGCGGGCAACGACGAGCGGGTATACAGGCTGCTGGAGCGGCTGGGCTTCCGGCTGTGGCATCGCGCGCTGGAAGACCGCAATGCGGAAGGCAGGCTCTCGGTCCTCGCCGGGCTGGAGGAATTCCGCGAACATTTGGGCGGGCAGCTGACCATTACACTGTTGACCGGCATCGGCACGGGCCATGAGGTCAACGAGATGGACATGGCGCTGATCGAAGAATGCCTCGATTGGCTGAAAGAGCGGGCTACGGTCAGCCGCGAACCGGCCTTGACTCCGTGAACTGGCCCGCCGCGCTTGAACTCGGGCGCGTATCCAACCTTCCCACCGTCTGGACCAATGTGCTGGCGGGAATCGTCCTGAGCGGCGGTGGCGGCTCGCCGGCACTGATCGTCCTGCTGCTGGCATCGCTGACCCTGCTCTATACCGGCGGCATGTTCCTGAACGATGCCTTCGACCGTGAGGTCGATGCGCGCGAACGGCCGGGGCGGGCGATCCCGTCGGGGCGGGTTTCGGCGGCGGCGGTCTTTGCCTGGGGCTTCGGCATGCTGGGCGGCGGGGTGCTGCTGTTGCTGGCTGCGGGCTATACGGTCGCCGGTTCGGCCGAATGGCGGCCGGCCGCCGCCGGGCTGGCGCTGGCCGGGGCCATCGTTCTCTATAACGCCTGGCACAAGGGGAACCCAATCGGCCCGTTTATCATGGGGCTTTGCCGGATGCTGGTCTATGTCACCGCGGGCTATGCGGTGGCCAGCGAGTTGCCGGCTGGGCTGTTCCTCGGCGCGGGCGTGCTGCTTTGCTATCTGATCGGGCTCACCTATGCGGCCAAGCAGGAAAACCTCAACCGGATTACCAACCTCTGGCCGCTATTGTTCCTGGCGGTGCCGTTCGTCTATGCGCCGGCGGCCCTGGGGCTGGAGTGGGCCGGCATGGCGATCTATGCGGGCCTCGCCGCCTGGGTGCTGTACGCCCTGTCCTTCCTGGTGGTCCCCTCGCGGATCAACGTGCCGCGCGCCGTCGTCTCGCTGCTGGCGGGTATATGCCTGCTGGATGCATTGTTGATTTCGGCCAGCGGCGGCCAGACGCTGGCTTGGCTGGCTGTCGTCGGATTTCCGCTGACCTTGTTCCTGCAGCGCTGGGTTTCCGGCACCTAGTCGAAGACGTGCCGCAGTATGAGGTCCTTGACCTCTGTCGCCCCTACCGGCTTTGACGGCGCCAGCGCCGGGTCGTTTGTAATGAAAACCGGGCCGTCATCGTCATTGTCGGTGATGCGCCCGTGCGCGCCCTTTACCAGGGTTACGTCCAGCGGGATCACGTCCATCAGCGTGCGAAAGCCCAGTTTCTTCTTGATCAGCCGCCAGACGACGCTGAGCATGGGGAAACGCAGGGCGGGGTCGAGGAAAAGTTCGACCGGGTCGTAGCCGGGCTTGCGGTGGATTTCCACGGTGCGGGCGAAGTCGGGGCAACGCGCGTCGTCCAGCCAGTAATAGTAGGTGAACCAGGCATCCGGATCGGAAATCGCCACCAGTTCGCCAGCGCGCGGATGGTCCAGCCCGTATTCCGGCTTGGTCGTCTCGTCCAGCACGCGCTCTACGCCTGGCAACGCCTCGACCAGCGCCTTGACCTCGGCGATCCGATCCGGGTCGTTCACGTAGATATGGGCGATCTGGTGGTCGCAGACGGCGAAGGCGGCGGACGCACCGGGGTCCAGCAGTTCGCGCGCCATCTCCACGCGCACCTGGATCAGCCCGGCCTCGCGCAGGGCGCGGTTGATATGGACCGGGCGCGAGACCGGCGTAATGCCGTATTCGGACAGCACGATGATGCGCGCGCTGTCGCGTTCCGCGCGCTCGATGATCTGGCCGCAGACGGCGTCGACTTCCCGCAAGTCCTTCGCGATATCCGGGTGGTCCGGGCCAAGCCGTTGCAGGTTGTAGTCCAGATGCGGCAGGTAGACGAGGGTCAGGGTCGGGCTGCTTTTGTCCATCACATGGACCGTCGCGTCGGCGATCCACTGGCTGGCCGAGATGTCGGTCATCGGTCCCCAGAATTTGAACAGTGGGAAAAATCCCAGCTTTTCGGTCAGCTCGTCGCGCAGTTCGGATGGCTTCGCATAACAGTCGGGAATCTTGCGGCCGTCCGCCGGGTACATGGGGCGCGGGGTCACGCCGATATCGGCGCTAAGGTACATGTTGTACCACCAGAACATGTTGGCGCAGGTGAAGGCGGGGTCGCGCTCGCGGCCGGCCTCCCACACCCATTCGCCCTTCACCAGCTTGTTCGACTGGCGCCAGAACCAGATTTCCGACAGGTCCCGGAAAAACCATCCGTTGCCGACGATGCCGTGGTCGCGCGGCAAGGACCCGGTCAGGTAGGAAACCTGGGCGGCGCAGGTTACCGCCGGCGTCACCGTATGCAGCGGCTGCATCGCGCCCCGTTCCGCCAGCCGGGCGATATTGGGCGTGTCGGGGCCTACCATCGACGGGGCCAGGCCCACGACGTTTATTACTACTGTTTGGCGCATTATGCCTGAATTTCCCTCTGTTTTCTCCATCTGCCCCGGATAAACATTCTAGAATTAAAGACCCGAGACAACGAAATAATTTTCTATGTTGACGGTTCGTAAATGTCGTGGCTGAATGTCCGGCATCGGCGAGTGGACAATATGTGT
>DAOVHN010000142.1 GCA_030671915.1 Pseudomonadota bacterium | reverse complement strand
CCGACGCGGTCGATTTCGAAACAGGCGGCGGTCCCTGGTACGTGTCGGACGGTGGCATCGACCGTATCGTCACTTGGCTTTCCGCCGATATGGCGCAACTACCCTATGAAGTGCGCGCGTATTGGCCGGGAGGCCACAATTTTTGCCGGTTCCATGATAAATACGCGCCGCTGTTGGAAATTAACGAGCGCGCCGTGCGTTACGGGCAGGAGATGGAGCGGCGTGGCGAATCCCCAGTCGAAATCCGCAACCCGGCGCGGGGCAATCCTCCCTATCCGAAGGTGACGGCGCGCAAGGTGGCATTGCGCGTGGGCGATCTGGTGGAGATGCCGACGATTCATGGCCTCGCCTATCTTCAGGTTACGCCGTGGGAGGGCACCTTCGGCAGGTTACTGCGCGTGTTCGACGGCTACTGGCCGGCGCCGCCGGACTCTTTCTCGCCGGAAATGTTTCGCACCAAGTTTCTGATCTGCGTCCCCTATGTCCGCGATTTGATCGAGGAAGGCATATGCCGGAAGGTCGGAAAGATCGGGCTTGTAGACGACACGGGGGGGGCAACCGGCTACGCGAGGCGAGATCATCTTCAAGGAAGGGTGGTACGAGACCTACGTTTACCAGGCAAATGGACGGACAACGGCGCGCGTGATGCCCGAGCACGCCTCGCTGTCCAACAGCACGACCGGCTATTCGCTCGACAGGTTTATCGAGTGGCTCGATCTCGACTGGAGGCCGGAGGCCTACCTATGGGTCCAAGTGGCGCTGGAGCATAATCAGAAAAAACTCGGCCATTCGGGTATGGGGTTTATCCCGCAGGCAAAGGCACGGATCGATACTCTCCCGGGCGATTGGACTGGCCCGGCGCAGGAAGAACAGCCCGAGGAACCGGAATTCGAGGAAGAGGTACCGGACGAACCGGCGCCCATGAGCGAGGATGAATTCTGGGCGGTCACTGCAAGGATTAATGAACTCGTCGCAGAATCCGGCTGCGGTTGGGACTTCAGGCGCGGGGCGCTGATGATGGAAATCTACAAAATGTCGGCGGCGGAGGTCATGGCCTTCGACGATCACCTGCACCGCAAGATGAACGCCGCCTATAGCTGGCCGCTCTGGGTCGCCGCCTACATAATCCATGGCGGCTGTAGCGACGATGCCTTCATGGATTTCCGCAGCTGTCTGATCTTTTTGGGGCGGGATATTTACGAGGCTGCTCTTAATGAACCCGACAGTCTGGCGGCCCTGGACGACGAGACGCTGAAAAGCACGTTGTTCGAGGGCCTGCTCTATATCGCCCCGCAAACGTTCGAGGAAAAGACTGGCGCCGAACTAGCCCGCGCCGTGCCCGGCCCGAAGGAGCCTACGGGTCAGGAATGGGACGAAGACGACGATGTCGCCCTGGCAGCCCTTTGCCCCAGGCTGTGGGCACGGTTTGGCGTGTAATCGCCGCGTTATTTTCCATAATATTGGGCTGAAACCCGCAGAAAACGTCTTTGCATGGGCACGTTTCGTGAGTCACTGACAGACCGGAGCTACTCGTGAGGGGCGGACCAGCGGGCTCTACTCCCCCTCGCCCTTGTTGAAGGCGAGTTTCAGTTTCGGGCCGGCGGGTTTTTCGATGGCCTCGTCTGCCGTCTCCAACTCGTCGAGGTCCATTTCCTCGATGCGGCCGGCGCGCTTGGAGACCTTGTCGGCGGAGACGCGGATCTCGCGCAGGTCCTTTTCCGCCAGGCCGAAATGCTTTTGCAGGTTGTCCACGCGGCTGTCCAGCCGGCTTACGTCCACGGCCATCTTGCCGACCTCGGCCAGGATCAGCCCCGCCTGCTCGCGCATCTGGGCGTCCTTCAGCACCGCGCGGATGGTATTCAGCGTCGCCATCAGCGTGGTCGGGCTGACGATATAGACCCGCGCCTTGTGGGACTTCTCGATGACCGCCGGCAGCTCCGCATGCAATTCCGCATAGACTGCCTCCGACGGCAGGAACATCAGCGCCGAATCCGCCGTCTGGCCGGGGATGATGTAGCGCTCGGCGATGTCCTTCACATGTTTCAAAACGTCGTTGCCGAAGGTCTTGCGGGCCGCGTTACGGGCGTCCTCGTCCTTGGCCGCGCGCATCGCGTAATAGCTTTCCAGCGGGAACTTGGCGTCGATGGCGATGGCGCCCGGCGGGTTGGGCAGGTCCAGCAGGCAGTCGGCGACCCGGCCGTTTTCCATCTTGGCCTGGAACTTGTAGGCCGAGGGCGGCAGGGCGCTCTTCACCTGGTCTTCCAGCTGCACCTCGCCGAAGGCGCCGCGCGCCTGCTTGTTCGACAGCACGTCCTGCAGGCTGACCACCTGCTCCGACAGCTTGGTGATGTTCTCCTGCGCTGCCTTGATGGCGCCCAGCCGTTCGCGCAGGTCGTTCATGGTGGTGGAGGTCTGGGTGTTCTGCTTCTGCAGCGATTCGCCGACCCGGCGCGAGACATCCTCGAGCCGCCGGTTCATCATCTCGCTCAGCGCACGCTCCTGCGCCTGCATCTGTTCCGATATCTGCGACTGGGCCATGACATGCTGCTCGGCGATCTGGCTGACCCTGACCGCCAGTTCCGACGCGCTGTTGCGCTGGCCGCGCACCGCCAGGATCACCGTTATCAGCGCGCCGACCACGGCCAGTGCCGCCACGCTGGTCACCGCCAGCAGCGCGCCGTCGAATTCCTTCAGATATTCGATCATATCCACCATCCAGGGAAACGAATCGGCGGAGTCTAACACGGCCTCGCCGTCTTCCGCATAGTCCCGTCTTGACGCGGGGGATGTTTCAACATACCTGTCAGTCGGCATTTTCGGGGCAACCCACAGCACAGTTAGAGTTCGTAACATGGCCATTCTGCCCATCATCGTCGCGCCCGACCCACGGCTGAAAGTGGTGTCCCGACCGGTCGACAAGGTCGATGCGGCGGTCGCGCGCCTGATGGACGACATGCTGGAGACGATGTACGACGCGCCGGGCATTGGCCTGGCCGCGCCGCAAGTCGGCGTCCCCACATGCGTTATCGTCGTCGATATCGCGCGAAAGGACAAGGGGGAGGCGCCAAAGCCGCTGAAAATGGCCAATCCGCAACTTGTCGCGACGTCGGAAGAGCTGAAATCCTGGGACGAGGGCTGCCTGTCCCTGCCGGAACATTACGCCGATGTCATCCGCCCCTCGCGGGCAGCGGTGCGCTATCTGGACGAAAACAACAAGCGCAGGGAGATCGAGGCCGACGGCGTGCTGGCGGTATGCCTGCAGCACGAAATGGACCATCTCGACGGCATCCTCTTCGTCGATCACGTCACTGCGCTGAAGCGCAACATGATCCTGCGCAAGCTGCGCAAGGCCAAGAAACTGGGAATGCTGGCGGCGGAGTAGCGCTGGCCGGCCGCGATCCATGACTTACCGTATCGCCTATATGGGCACACCGGATTTCTCGGTCGGGGCGCTCACCGCGCTGATCGAGGCCGGCCACGAGGTCGCCTGCGTCTATACCCAGCCACCACGACCGGCGGGCCGGGGCAAGAAGGGCCGCCCGTCGCCGGTGCATGAATTCGCCGCGGAACATGGAATCGAGGTGCGCCATCCGGCGTCTCTGCGCGGCGAGGAAGAACAGGCGGCCTTCGCGGCGCTGGATCTGGATGTGGCGGTGGTCGCCGCTTACGGGCTGATCCTGCCGAAACCCATTCTGGAGGCGCCGCGCCATGGCTGCCTTAACATCCATGCCTCGCTGCTGCCGCGCTGGCGCGGGGCGGCCCCGATCCAGCGCGCCATCCTGGCCGGCGACCGCATCTCGGGCGTCACCATCATGCGCATGGACGCGGGGCTGGATACCGGCCCGATGCTGCTGCGGGAAAGCGTGACGATCGGGCCGAGAACCAATGCCGGCAGGCTGCATGACGAACTCTCCTCAATGGGTGCGCGGATGATCGTCGAAGCTCTGGCCAGACTGGAGGCCGCCCGGCTGGAGGAAACGCCCCAGGCGGAAGAAGGCGTCACCTACGCGGCCAAGATCGACAAGGCGGAAACCCGCATCGACTGGGCCCGCCCGGCGGCTGAAATCGAGCGCCGGTTGCGCGCCTTCGCGCCTGCCCCCGGTGCCTGGTTCGAGCTGGATGGAGAGCGGATCAGGGTACTGGCCGGCACGGTCACCGGCGAACGCGGCGAACCCGGCACGGTGCTGGACGACACGCTGACGGTGGCCTGCGGCGAGGGCGCAATCCGCCTGGAGGTGGTGCAGCGCGCCGGCAAGGGCGCCATGGAGACCACGGCCTTCCTGCGCGGGCGCGCGGTTTCGGCAGGCACGGTGCTGCTATGACCCGCTGGAAGATCACCATCGAATATAACGGCGCCGGTTTCGTCGGCTGGCAGCGCCAGGAGAACGGCCTGGCGGTACAGCAGGTACTGGTCGAGGCGATCGAGCGGTTTGCCCAGGAACGCGTTACGGTCTTCGCCGCCGGACGCACCGACAGCGGCGTGCATGCGCTGGGCCAGGTGGCCCATTTCGATCTGGATCGGGATGCGAACGCGGCGACGGTTCGCGACGCGCTGAACTATCACTGCAAGCCGCATCCGGTGGCGGTGCTGGAGGCCGAGGCGGTGGACGAGGAATTCCATGCCCGCTTCTCGGCCAGATCGCGCCACTATCTCTATCGCATCCTCGCGCGGCGCGGGCCGCCGGCGCTGGACGACGGGCGGGTGTGGCATGTGCCTGTCCCGCTGGATGCCGATGCGATGCACCAGGCCGCGCGGGTGCTGGTCGGCAACCATGATTTCTCCAGCTTCCGGACCGCCGTATGCCAGGCGGACTCGCCGGTGAAGACGCTGGATGTCCTGAATGTCTCGCGCGCGGCCGACGAGATCCACATTACCGCCTCGGCGCGCTCTTTCCTGCATAACCAGATCCGCATCCTGACCGGGACGCTGCGGCTGGTGGGCGAGGGGAGATGGACCGCCGACGATGTGCGCCGGGCGCTGGAGGCGCGCGACCGCGCCGCCGCCGGCCCGACTGCCCCGCCGGAAGGGCTGTATCTGACCAGGGTCGAATATTGAAAAGCCCGGCTGCTTGGCGGCAGCCGGGCTTCGAGCCAAGGGGGAAGATGTTACCCGGGCAATTACATTGCCGTGTTAAGGATCATTTCCTTCAGCATCGTGATGACAACGAACTCCAGCGCAACCAGCATGGCGGCGTAACCGCCGTTCAGCCCGAGCGCGTGGCGCAGAACGAACCAGTGATAGGTCCAGAGCACGCCCAGCAGCGTAAGCGTTGCGGCGAAGTTGTTGCTGTCGTGGATGACGCCGGACATCTTGCCGGCCCAGAACAACATCCCGATCAGCACATAGGGCACATGCATCCAGTTGTACGCCGCGACGTAACGGAAGAAGTTCTCTCCACAGTCGAGGTAGGGGGCTATGCGATCGACGACCAGTGGCCAGGCGACGAACCAGCATAGCGTATAGACGCAAAACTCGGCGAGGGTGGCGCTCAGCAAACCGGAATGTTCGACAAGCTTTCCGAAATTGGCGTAGCTCTCCGACGGCACGGCATATTCGATGCTGGTGACCAGCATATAAACGGGCAGGATGACCACCGCCGCCCAGTATGAACGCAGTGCGCCCGCATGGCTGTTTTCGAAAAGCGAGGCGGCGCGTGGGTCACGCAAGAACATCCGCCAGGTGGCGAACAGGCCGCGGGTCGTTTCTTTAAATGCGATAGAGTATGACACTATTCAATTTCCCTGAGCGAAGCTTAACCTGAATTCGCGGGAATATTAACCTTTAAATGGTTACCATCTCGCTAACGCGGCGCTGGAATCATTAATTCGGCGGCGAATCCAGCGTGGATGAGGGTCGCATATGGCTGGAAACCGGCGGTTTCAGGCGAAATAGCCGTCGATCACCGCTTCGTAAATGGCGGTCAGGTTTTCGATGTCGGTGACGGCGACGCGTTCGTCGATCTTGTGCATGGTCTGGCCGACCAGCCCGAAATCCAGCACCGGGCAATGGTCCTTGATGAAACGGGAATCGGACGTGCCGCCCGTGGTGCTCAGTTCGGGGCGGGTTCCCAGCACCTTTTCGACCGCATCGCCGACCAGGTCGCTCAACGGCCCCGGCGGGGTATAGAAGCTCTCGCCGCTGACCTTGATTTCCAGCCCGTATGCCGCGCCGCCGGCGGCCTTGTCCAGCCGCTCGCGCAGCGTCGCGGTCAGCGTTTCCGATGTGTGCAAGTCGTTGAAGCGCGCGTTGAAGGCGGCCCGGGCCGAGCCCGGAATGATGTTGGTCGCCTCCATGCCGGATTCGATGCCGGTGACCTGCAGCACCGAAGGCTGAAAATGTTCCGACCCTTCGTCCAGCGGCTCTGCGATCAGCGCATCCATCATCGTGACCAGCCGGTGCGCCGCGTTGTCGGCCAGATGCGGATAGGCCACATGGCCCTGGGTCCCCTCGACCGTCAGCATGGCGTTCAGGCTGCCGCGCCGGCCGATCTTGATCATCTCTCCCAGTGTTTCGGGATTGGTCGGCTCGCCGGTGATGCAGGCGTCCAGCGTTTCGTCCTGTTCGGTCAGCCATTGCAGCATCTTGGTGGTGCCGTTGATCGCCGGGCCTTCCTCGTCTCCGGTGATCAGCAGGCTGATGGACCCGTCGATCGGG
>DAOVHN010000492.1 GCA_030671915.1 Pseudomonadota bacterium | reverse complement strand
GAATTGCCGGAATACCAGGCCATTCTGGGCCGGGCGGCCCGCGGACTGGATTCGTTGACCGAAACAGACCGGCACAGGCTGACGGCGCTAACTTTCAAGCTGGTCCCGGCGCGCCATCGCCTTGGTCTGATAGACGATCCGATTCGCGAGCGGCTGATCAAGGCGCGACGCGCGTTTGCCGCGGATCTGCCCGAGGCGCTAAAGGACGAGATCGCGTTCTTCGATGCCGCCGCCTATACTCCGGGCGCGACGATCCAGGATAACATCCTGTTCGGCAAGCTGGTGTATGGCCAGGCGAATGCGGCGAGCCGCGTGGGCGCGTTGATTGCCGAGATACTCGACGAGATGGGCTTGCGCGATACGATCATGCTGGTCGGCCTTGGCGCGGAGACCGGCAGTGGCGGTTCGCGCCTGTCGCCCGCGCAGCGCCAGAAGATCGCGATCGCCCGCGCGTTGCTGAAACAGCCCGGCATTCTGCTCGTTCACGATGCGACCGTGGCGCTGGACGCCGCGTCGCAGGCGCGAATCCTCCAAAACGTGCTTTCCGCGCGCAAGGATGCGACGGTCATCTGGACCGCCAGCAACCCCGCGATAGCGGAGAAATTCGAACGGGTCGCCGTCATGGAAGGGGGGCGCGTGGTCGAGACGGGCTCTTACCACGAACTATCCAGAAATCCCGGCAGTAAGCTGGCCCAGATGCTGCAAGAGTAATATCAACGAGCATTGGTATAACAGGGGCGTCGCGGCCCCGGCGAAGGAACAATGATATGAGCCTGCAACAGGAAGTAGACCTGCTCCGCAAAATACCCATGTTCGCCAAGATCGAGCCGGCGAAGCTGAAGCTGCTGGCCTTTACCAGCGAACGGCTTTCCTATTCGGACGGCGATGTGCTGTTCCGCCAGGGAGAGGCCGGTGACGCCGCCTTTGTTATTATCTCGGGCCAGGCCGAGATCAGCATCGCGACGGATGATGGGCCGCTCGTCGTCGCCCGGTTGAGCGACCATGACTTTGTTGGCGAGATCGCTATTCTTTGCGATGTGCCGCGCACGGCTACGGTGACCGCGGTAACCAATCTCGAAGCCTTACGCATCTCCAAGGACCTGTTTTTCAGTATGGTCAAGGAGTTCCCCGAGATCGCGATCGAAGTGATGCGGGAGCTGGCCCACCGTCTGGAAAACACAAACTCGCGCCTGCGCGACGTGGCGGGAGGCAGGAACCAGTGACCGCGCGCCGCCACCCTCGCTGCCGCAAGGAAGGCGCCATGGCGCCAGCCTCAACAATTTCATGAGTCGCCTTGAGAGCGCCATTCGCAGGCTTGAGGCGCAGCGCGACTGCATCAATTGGGCGGCGGACCGGGTTGCCGGAATGCCCGGCCATATTCTCGAGCTGGGGCTGGGCAACGGCCGGACCTTTGACCATCTGCGCGAAACCCATCCCGACAGGGAAATTTTCGTTTTCGACCGCCAGATCGCCGCACACTCCGCCTGCGTGCCCGACGAGGCGCACATGTTTCTGGGCGATATCCTGGAGACCCTGCCGCGCGCGCTGGCGCGACTGGACCGGAATACGATCCTGGCGCACAGCGATATCGGCACGGGGGATATCGAGTGCAACCGCAGGCTCGCGGCCGAGATCGCGCCGCTGCTGGCGCCGCTGATGCTGCCCGGCGGGATCGTTCTCAGCGACCAGCCCATGGTGCTGCCGGAATGGACCGAACTCACGCTTCCCGCATCGGTTCCGCAGCAACGCTATCATATTTATCGGGCGTGAAGCCGCATCAGGGCGACAGCCATCTGTTCCTGACTCGTTCGACTCTCGCGCGACTCGGAATTGGGCCTTGAGTTTTAGGCATCAGAAATAGGTCGGGGCACACAAATAGGTATCACACCTATATACCGAGGCGAAACTTCATATGGTTTACCCTGAGTTCCGCTTGAAACATCGGCGCCGGATAGCCGGCCAGAGATCGCTCTATTCAATATCCACGATCACCGGGACATGGTCCGACGGCTTCTCCCAGCCGCGCGCATCGCGCAGGATCGATGCGCCGGATAGCCGCCCTTCCAGATCCGGCGACGCCCAGACATGGTCCAGCCGCCGTCCGCGATCCGCCGCCGCCCAGTCGCGCGCGCGATAGCTCCACCAGGAATAGAGCTTCTCTTCCGCCGGGATGAAGTTTCGCACCGCATCGACCCACTGGCCGGCGGCCCGGGCCTTCCCGAATTTTTCGACCTCGATCGGGGTGTGGCTCACCACTTTCAGAAGCTGCTTGTGCGACCAGACATCCGTTTCCAGCGGCGCGACATTGAAGTCGCCGGTCAGGATCGCCGGCCGCCCCTGTTCTTTCAGCTGCTTCGACCAGGCTGCCATTTCGTCGATGAACTGAAGCTTGTGGGCGAATTTGTCGTTGGTTTCCGGATCGGGCTCGTCGCCACCGGCCGGGACGTAAAGGCAATGCAGGTCGATGCCGTCGACTTGGACCCCGAGATGGCGGCAATCGTCGCGGCCGCAAAAGGCGTGGTCTTCCAACCGCGCCAGCGGCAGGCGGGAAAGGACGGCGACGCCATTGTAACTCTTCATGCCACGAATTTCTATATGGCTATAACCCATTGCCGCGATGTCTTTTTTCGGAAACGTATCATCGACCACCTTGGTTTCCTGCAGGCAGATCACGTCCGGTGAACGCTGCGCAACGAGCTTTTCCAGCAACGGCAACCGCAGGCGGACGGAGTTCACATTCCAGGTAACGATACGCATAAGATTTTTGCCCCGTATGATATTGCGTTGATTTCTGCTTGAGACGGCGGT
>DAOVHN010000700.1 GCA_030671915.1 Pseudomonadota bacterium | reverse complement strand
CGATTCGGGTCCGCTCAGCAGCGCGTAAGGAAAGGCGTTTGCCCAGAACCGAGCTGCGATCAAGGGCGCGGCCTAGCAGGCTGTTCCAGGCGCTGCGCATCACACGGTCCGCCGTATTCATCTTGCCGGCCATTTCGGCAAGCAGATCCCTGGGGTGTTTCAGTTTCGCGCCAAGTGTTGCGGTTCTGTGCAGGCGTTCGGTAGTGAAGCTGCGCGCCGACCCCCGCAGCCGCTCGAAGGCGGCGTCCAGCCTTTGCACCGGCACGGCGAGGATCGAATCGCGGCTGGGCAGGCCACGGGCCAGCCCCTCGACGCGGATGCGCCGTTCCTCAAGCATGCGGCTGGAAGCGCCCACCATGCGGCGTTCGAAATTCAGGATATCGGCCTGCAGTTCGGCGCGCACCGGCACCGCGATCTCGGCCGCCGCCGTTGGCGTGGGCGCGCGCCGGTCCGATGCGAAATCGATCAGGGTTGTGTCGGTCTCATGGCCCACCGCCGAGATCAGCGGGATTTCCGAGGCGGCCGCCGCGCGCACCACGATTTCCTCGTTGAAGGCCCAGAGGTCTTCCAGGCTGCCACCGCCGCGCGCGACGATCAGCAGGTCGGGCCGGGGCACGGCATCGCCCGGCCGGATTGCGTTGAACCCCTCGATGGCGGCGGCGATCTGTCCGGCCGCGCCCTCGCCCTGCACCAGCACCGGCCAGACCAGCACATGGCGCGGGAAACGTTCGCGCAGCCGGTGCAGGATGTCGCGGATTACCGCGCCGGTCGGCGACGTCACCACGCCGATCACGTCGGGCAGGAAAGGCAGAGGGCGCTTACGTTCTTCGTCGAACAGCCCCTCGGCGGCCAGCTTGCGGCGGCGCTCTTCCAGCAGCTTCAGCAGCGCGCCTTCGCCGGCCAGTTCCATCGAATCGATAACGATCTGATATTTCGAACGGCCGGGATAGGTGGTCAGCTTGCCCGTCGCGATGACTTCCAGCCCGTCTTCCGGCGCGATCCCCAGCCGCGCGGCCACGCCCTTCCAGCAGACCGCGTCCAGCACAGCGTTCTCGTCCTTCAGCGTCATATAGAGATGGCCGGAGGCGGCGCGCTTGAAGCCGGAAATCTCGCCGCGCACCCGAACCCACGAAAATTTCTCCTCCACCACGCGCTTCAGCGCCTGGCTGAGCTCGGTGACGGTGAATTCGGCAACGTTGCCGGCGGGGTTCGGTGAAAAATCGGTCATATCGTTATGCCGGCCATGATATTAAGTTCGCACCCTTATTGCAAAACCCAAACGGAACATTCGAAGCATGAAAATACTGGTGGTCGGATCGGGCGGTCGGGAACATTCGCTGTGCTGGGCCATCGCGGCCTCGCCGCTTTGCGATAAACTGTGGTGCGCGCCGGGCAATGCGGGCATCGCGCAGGAGGCCGAATGCGTCGCCATCGCCGCCGACGATATCGACGGGCTGGTCGCCTTCTCGACACGTGAATCGGTCGACCTCGTCGTTGTCGGGCCGGAACAGCCGCTGGTCATGGGGCTGGTCGACCGGCTGGAGGAGAAAGGCATCAAGGCCTTCGGCCCGCGCGCGGCGGCGGCCGAACTGGAAGGTTCCAAGGGTTTCATGAAGGATATCTGTGCGAAATATGATATCCCCACTGCCGCCTATGGCCGGTTCACCGATATCGAGGCGGCGCGCGCCTTCATTCGCGAACAGGGCGCACCGATCGTGATCAAGGCGGACGGGCTGGCCGCCGGCAAGGGTGTAACGGTGGCGCAAACGCTGGACGAGGCGCT
>DAOVHN010000189.1 GCA_030671915.1 Pseudomonadota bacterium | reverse complement strand
GAAAGCGCGTTCTGCTGCGCGGCGACCTGAATGTGCCCATCGCGGACGGCAAGGTCACCGACGCCACGCGCATCGAGCGCCTGGCCCCGACGATCATGGAACTGTGCGGCAAGGGCGCAAAGGGCATCGTGATGTCCCATTTCGGCCGGCCCAAGGGAAAAATCGTGCCCGAATTGTCGCTGGAGCCGGTGGCCGACGCCCTGTCCGCCGCGCTGGGCGGCAAGGCGGTGGCGTTCGCGCCGGATTGCGTGGGCCCGGTTGCGGCGTCCGTCGTTGAAGGGCTTGAGCCGGGCGGGGTGGCGCTGCTGGAAAACCTGCGCTTCCACCCGGGCGAGGAAGCCAACGACGCAGGGTTTGCGGGAGAACTGGCGAAGCTGGGCGACGCCTATGTCAACGACGCCTTCTCCGCCGCCCACCGCGCCCATGCCTCGACCGAGGCAATTGCCAGACTGCTGCCGGCGGCGGCGGGCCGGGCCATGCAGGCGGAGCTGGAGGCGCTGACGACGGCGCTGGAGACCCCGGCCCATCCTGTGATCGCGCTGGTCGGCGGGGCCAAGGTATCGTCGAAGCTGGACGTGCTGGGCAACCTGGTGAGCCGGGTCGACGCCATCATCATCGGCGGCGGCATGGCCAATACCTTCCTGAATGCGCGCGGCATCGATGTGGGCGCCAGCCTGTGCGAGCACGACCTCGCCGACACGGTGCGCGAGATCGAGGCCAGGGCCGAGGCGGCGGGCTGCGAAATCCTGCTGCCGGTGGACGGCGTGGTCGCCGCGAAGTTCGAGGCCGGCGCGCCGTCACGAACCGTGGCCATCGACGCGGCGCCGTCGGATATGATGATCCTGGATATCGGGCCGGACAGCGTCGCCGAATTGAACGCGAAACTGGCGGACTGCAAGACCCTGCTGTGGAACGGCCCGCTGGGCGCCTTCGAGATTCCGCCCTTCGACGCCGGCACGGTCGCCGTCGCGCGCGAGGCCGGGCGCTTGACGCGGGCCGGCGGGATGGTATCGGTCGCCGGTGGCGGCGATACGGTGGCCGCGCTGAACCATGCCGGTGTTGCGGACGAATTTACCTATGTCTCAACGGCGGGCGGCGCCTTCCTGGAGTGGCTGGAAGGCAAGACGCTGCCGGGCGTGGCCGCGCTGGAGAAATAACAGAGGACGAGACCATATGGGCGGCGACAGAAGTTTTCATTTCGCGCTGGCGCTTGTCGCCGGGGTAACCATAACCTTCGCCGCCCTGGCGGACCCTTTGCCACGACCGGGCCAGCGCTTCGAATTGCGCCCCTCGGATATGCCGGCGCCCTTCGCCACCGGGTCGGCCGGCAATAGCCCCTCGACCATCACGCTCGGCCCCTTCGTTGTGCCCGATGTACCCGAGGGTTTCACCGCCAACCGCTTTGCCGAGGGCCTGGCCCATGCCCGCTGGATGACGGTGGCGCCGGGCGGCGAGGTCTTCCTTGCCGAGCCGCGAGCCGGGCGGGTTTCTTTGCTGATCGACAGGGACCGCGACGGCAGGGCGGACGAACATCATATATTCGCCAGCGGCCTGAACCAGCCCCACGGCCTGGCGCTGCGCGGCGAGTATCTTTACGTCGCCGATCTGAAACATGTCTGGCGCTACCGCTGGAAACCGGGGCTGACTCGCGCCGAAACTCCGCCGCAACCTGTGACGCCGGCGGGCGCGCTGGGTGGCGGTGGCGGGCACTGGACCCGCAACATCGCCTTTTCGCCCGACGGCAAGGGGCTGTTCGTCGCCATTGGCAGCGCCGGCAATATCGGCGAGAACCCGCCGCCGCGTGCGACCATTGTCCGGTTCGAATTCGACGAATCCCGGGGCGAGGCGTTCGACGGGCAGGTCTATGCCGGGGGCCTGCGCAACCCCGTCGGAATCGCCTTCCACCCCGATACCGGGCAGCTTTATACCGTCGTCAACGAGCGGGACGGACTGGGCGACGAACTGGTTCCCGACTACCTGACATCGGTGCTGGACGGCGGTTTCTATGGCTGGCCATACGCTTATATCGGACCCAACCCGCAGCCCGATTTCGCCGAACGCCGGCCCGATCTCGTAAGAAAGGCGATTGTGCCGGACCTGCTGTTCCGATCCCATTCGGCGCCGCTGGGCCTGGCATTCGCGAAAGACATGGATGTGCCCGCGAACTGGAAGGACGACGCCTTCGTCGCCCTGCACGGATCCTGGAACGCGGCGGAACCGCGCGGTTATATGGTGGTCCGCGTGCCCTTCGCGAACGGCCGCCCCGAAGGCTGGTACGAAGCCTTCGCCACCGGCTTTCATGTCCGCACGAAAGAGGGGCTGTTCGTCAAACAGACCGCCGAGGTATGGGGCCGTCCCGCCGGTCTGGCGATCGCCGCCGACGGCAGCCTCCTGATCGCCGACGATGTCGCCAATGTAATATGGCGCGTGGCCCGTAGCCGGTGAGCGTGATCGCGAAAAGAGAAGGCTTCCCAGGTTAGCTTGATAACCGCGCCCCGCCGCGTCACATTACCGCCCATGAGCAATTCCAAACCGACCACGCGGCATCCGTTTGTCCGCGAGATTCCCGAGGGCGACGACCGCGAGCGGCGGGTCTGCGCCGACTGCGGCTTTATCGATTACGAGAATCCGAAGATCGTCGTCGGTTCGGTCGCCAGTTGGGAAGACCGAATCCTGCTCTGCCGGCGGGCGATCCATCCGCGCAAGGGCTACTGGACTCTGCCGGCGGGATATATGGAGATAAACGAGAGCGCGGCGGAGGGCGCGGCGCGCGAAGCTTGGGAAGAGGCCTTTGCGCGACTGGAGATCGAAACCGTGCTGGCGGTTTACAGCATCCCGCGGATCAGCCAGGTACAGGTGATTTTCCGGGCGCGGCTGACCACGCCGGAGGTCGCGGCCGGGCCGGAAAGCGCCGAGGTCGGGCTGTTCCGCTGGAACGAAATTCCGTGGGACGAGATCGCCTTCCCGTCGGTACGCTGGGCGCTCAACCATTTCGACGAGGTGCGCGGCCAGACGGGTTTTGCGGCGCGATCCAACCCGCCCGGCGAAACCGGCGACTACTAAAGGGAGCATCCGGACATATGCTGAAACTTGCCACCATCTTCGCAATCGTCTTCATGGCGGAACTGGGCGACAAGACGCAGCTTGCCACGCTGCTGTTCGCCAGCGACAGGAATCTGCATCCCTTTATGGTATTTCTTGCCGCCGCCTCGGCGCTGGTGGTGGCGACCGGCATGGCGGTGCTGGTGGGAAATTACGGCGCGCGCTATCTGGAGATACTGCCGCTCAAGCTGATCGCCGGGATCGGTTTCATCGCCATCGGTGGCTGGTCGATCCTCGAGCATTTCCGGGGCGCCTAATCGGCTTTGTCCGGACCTTCGCTCTCGGGCTGGATCTGGTGGCGGTGGATCAGGCCGATCTGCGTCATGGTGAAGACGAGGATCAGCCCCATTGTCCCGAACACCTTGTAGCTGACCCAGAAATCGGTCGTCTGGGTGCGCCATACCAGTTCGTTCAGACCCGCCATCGCCATGAAGAACAGGCCAAAACGGATCGTCAGTTTGGTCCATCCCGTATCGTCAAGTTGCCAGGCATTTCCCAGTAGCGGCTTCAGCAGCGGCCTGCGCATCGCGACACCCCCCACCAGCACGGTGGAAAACAGCAGATAGACGATCGTCGGCTTCATTTTGATGAAAACCGGGTCCTGCAGCCACAGGGTAAGCCCTCCGAATACCATCAGCAGGCCGCCCGAGATCAGCGGTACTTTCGGAACGCGATGCTGCACGAACCAGGCGACCGACAGGGCGACGACCGTCGCCACCATGATCGCCGCCGTGGCCGCCAGGATGGCCCCGATATCGTCCAGATAGCGGTTGCCGATAAAATAGGCTGCCAGGAATACGGCCAGAGGCCCGTATTCGATTGCTGCGTTCAGACGCGGAGTCATGCCGCGATACCCTCAATGATTCTTCAGGAGGCGGTGTTAACAGTTTCCGCGCCGCCGGTGAAGCCCGGACAGGGGAAAAGACCCCCCTCTTAGCGATTTATTGGTGATTTTTCTGGCATTGTTGCGCCTTTGGTGCGGCACGCCGCATGCGATATTCGGGTCGGGGAAGCAGAAAATGCAAAACAGTATCGATGCGGCGGTCATCAGGATTCTGTTAATCGAATCCAATCCCGCCGATGCCCGCCAGTTCGAGGAATGGCTTTGCTCGGCCAAAAGCCCGGCTTTCGAGGTCCAGCGCGCGCCGAACTTCGAACAGGGGCTGACGGCGGCCCACTATGCCGATGCGGTCTTGCTGGGCATGCCGATGATCGACGTCGAGAACCTGCCTCGGGTGTCGCGCATGCGCGATGCGGCGCCGGCGGCCCCCCTCATCGTGTTGCTGGGCCACGCCAAGGAAGTGGCCATGCTGGAGGCGCTGCGCCTCGGCGCGCAGGACCTGCTGATAAAGGGCGAGCTGGACGAGAAATCCCTGCGCCGGCGCATTCGTTTCGCCATTACCCGCAAGCATGACGAACGGCTCCGGCAGATGCTCGGCGAGGCCGGTGGCGAGCTGCCCGAGGAGGCGCTGGATGTCGGCGACGCGATCGGGTCGGCCTGCCTTCTGCTGCAGGGTTACGCGGCGACCCAGCGCGTTCGCATCCGGGTCGATGTTCCGGCGGACCTGCCCCGGCTGAACAGCGACCGCGACCGGCTGCGCCAGATTCTGATCAACCTGGTGTCCAACGCCATCCAGTTTACGCCGGCGGCAGGCAATGTCACTGTTTCCGCCGCGCTGACGAAGGAGGGGGAACTGGAGCTCTGCATAGCCGACACCGGCGTCGGCATGTCTAAAAGCCAACTCGCCCTGATCGGGCGCGACGGCGATGTGGCGGTTCTGGACATTCGCGAGGGCGGTGGCCGGGGCCTGCCGCTGACCGAATATCTGGTGCGCCAGCATGGCGGCCGGATGAAGGGCGAGGCCGCGTCGGACATGGGCACGAAGATCACCGCCACCTTCCCGGCCGAGCGTGTCGTGCAAGGCGACGATCCGGTTGTGGAAAGCGCCAAACGGGCCGGTTAACCGAGATTGATGGCGATGACGCCGGCCGCGACGATCGCCGCGGCCAGGATGCGCCGTCTCCCGAACGGTTCCCCGAACAGGATAGCGCCAATCAGGGCGGCGAAGATCACCGAGGTTTCGCGAAGCGCCGCCACGGTGGCCAAAGCCCCCTCGCTGTAGGCCCACAGCACGATCGTATAGGCCAGGCCGCAAACCGTTCCGGCGGCGAGACCCCGCCACGGTTGGGCGCGCGCGGCGACAATCGCCGCGCCGGCCCCCCGCCGCCACAAGGCAAGGCCGCCGATGGGAACGACCGACAGCACCAGCAGCCAGGCGATGAAGGAAAAGGGCTCCGGCCCGCTGCGCGATCCCAGGCCATCGATGACGGTGTAGGTGGCGATCGTCAGCCCGACCGTCAGGGCATAACGCAGGGCCCGCGTGCCGCCGGCGCCAGGCGCGGTCAGGGCCAGGCTGAGGATGCCCAGCGAGACCAGCGCCACGCCCGCATATTGCGCAATCGTCAGCGCCTCGCCCAGAAAAGTCGCCGCGAAGACCGCGACGATCATCGGCCCGGTCCCGCGCGAAATCGGGTAGACATGGCCGAAGTCGCCGATCTCGTAGGCTTTGACAAGGAAGGCG
>DAOVHN010000770.1 GCA_030671915.1 Pseudomonadota bacterium | reverse complement strand
TTGATCGCGTTCACGATCAATTGCGTGAATCCGCTCGACACTAAAGATAGAGCCGATTCACCGTGTTGTTGGATCGCCAAAGGCGATTCCAATCAACTCGGATCGGCTCTAACGATTATGCGCCAGGCCGGAAAATTTACCGGATATAAACCAAATGATCCTAATAAAAGACTGGTCGGCGGCAGGGGTAACCGGCGACATTGCGAGATTGAGGCGGTCGGGCCAGCGCGTATTCAATGGCCAGGCCGGTTAAAAAAAGGAATGTTGCAAAGTGACCCTTAAGGGTAATGTTATCCGCGTCCTGATTTTTCTGATCGCCCTGATCGGCAGCGCCGGGGGCACCATTTTCGCCGGCCTGTGGTTTGGCCACGGTGGGGAATTGGCGGTCATCGCCGAAGACGCAACGATTCTTGAAAGCACCGAATTTCCTATATTCGTCGCCGCGAGGGATATCCAGGTGGAGGCGATCCGGCTGACGGAAGGCCAGGCCGATGACACGGGCAGGCTGGAAAGGCTTGTGGCCGATGCCCGCGCGTTGCTGCGGGGCACGGACAAGCCGGAAGCAATCAGACTATTGGGTCAGATCGACCGGCAAAGGCAAAACCCGTCACTCGCGCTGACAGATGCAGCTGGCCAATTCGCCGCCTTCGCCGAACGCCAGGCGCTGGAGCATATCGCGAAGCTGAACGCCGATACGGCCTGGCTGGACAAGGCAAACAATATCCTGGCCTTGCTGGTGCTGGGCTTCACCTCGGTCGGGCTGACCATCGCGGTATGGGGCGCAGTGACGCTCTATCGCAGGATCCGTGACAGCATCGCCTTTACCCAGCGCGATATCGGCGCCCTGACGGGTTATGCGTCCGCGGAGCATGACGAAAACGATAAAATCGACCTGACCCTGGCCGGCGACCGGCACAGCGACGAATTTGGCGAGATCGGCGATTCGCTTGGCGTGCTAGCAGATTTCCTGGTCAAGGGCAAGAGGCTGGCGCGCGACGAGGAAACGCGGATTGCCGAGCAGTTGCGTCATGCCGGGCGGATCGCGGAAAATTCCGCCACCTTCAGCGACAGCGCCGGAGAGGTCATCCAGTCGGTATCGTCGGCCTCCAACGAGTTGGAGAGGACCGCCCTTTCGATGACCGAATCCGCGGACGAGAACAGCCGCCAGGCGACCAACGTCGCGGCCGCCGCTGCTCAGGCGGCGCGGAATGCCCAGCTGGCGGCGGCGGCGTCCGAACAGCTGGATGAGGCGGTTGGCGAAATAGGACGCGAGGCGAAGCACTCGGCTGAGATCGCGCGGCGCGCCGTGGAAGATGCGGGGCGTACCGACGAGGTGATCCAGGACCTTTCGGACGCGGCGCTGCGCATTACCGAGGTGGTGCAGTTGATCAACGACATCGCCGGCCAGACCAACTTGTTGGCGCTGAACGCCACCATCGAGGCCGCGCGCGCCGGAGAGGCGGGCAAGGGTTTCGCCGTGGTGGCCCAGGAAGTGAAGAACCTGGCCAACCAGACCGCCAAGGCGACGGAGGATATCGCCGGACAGGTCGACCGGG
>DAOVHN010000124.1 GCA_030671915.1 Pseudomonadota bacterium | reverse complement strand
GCGCCCCGTTCCGCCAGCCGGGCGATATTGGGCGTGTCGGGGCCTACCATCGACGGGGCCAGGCCCACGACGTTTATTACTACTGTAGGGCGCATTGTGCCTGAATCTCTCCCTGATTTCTCCATCTACCCTGAAGAAACATTCCCGAATAAAGTAGCCGGGGCAACGAAATTATTTTCTGTGTTGACGGTTCGTAAATGTCGTGGCTGAATGTCCGGCATCGGCGAGTGGACAATATGTGTCCGCCTGCCCAACATCAAGATCACCGCTCCAACAAAGCCGTAATCCAACAAGCGGCGCGGGAACGGGGGCCTTGCAGGGAGGAAAGATTGGCGAAGTTTGGGGGCTATCCGGCGGCGGTGTCGCATGCCGGACGAAGAGATCGGACACTCGAGGTCCGATCGCCTTGTAAAAAAGTCATGGAATTATGGATTCGCGGACGTCCTGTTGGTGGGCGGCCGGGGGTCGATTGCGGCGTTCGGATCGACGGTTTCCGGTGATCCGGGGATCGGGCATGCGCGCGCCGCGGCCATTTCAAATACCAACAACCAAAGCGGAGGAAAATAAATGCTCAAGAAACTAAGCATGGTCACGGCGGCGCTAGCCCTGACCCTATCGGTGAGCACCGGCGCGTCGGCGCTGGAAGCGAAGCTGGAGCCCGTCGCCTCGGGCCTGACACATCCGATGCAGCTGCTGTCGCCACCCGACGGCACCAAGCGCCGCTTCATCGTGGAGCAGATCGGCACCATCAAGATTCTGGGTACCGACGGAAAGCTGCAGGACGAGGACTTCCTGAATATCAAGCACAAGATCGTCGACCAGTGGGAGTTCTTCGACGAGGAAGGCCTGCTCGGCATGGCCTTCCATCCGGACTTCAAGAACAACGGTCTGTTCTATGTCGCCTACAGCTCGCCGCTGTTCGGCAGCGCCGGCGTCGCCGAGCATCTGTGGTACGCGCATACCAATGTGGTCGCCGAAATGCGGGTGTCCAAGGACGATCCGAACGTCGCCGACCCGAACTACGAGCGTGTCGTGTTGGCGACCCATTGGCCGCAATTCAACCATAACGGCCACTGGATCGATTTCGGGCCGGACGGCATGCTTTACATCTCCATGGGTGACGGCGGGTACGCCAACGACTGGGGCATCGGCCACAATCCCGAGACCGGCAATGGCCAGGATATGACCTCCACCAAGGGCAAGATCCTGCGCATCGATGTGAAAGGCGACCCCTACAGCATTCCGAAGGACAATCCGTTCGTCGGCAATGACGAAGTGGCCCCGGAAATCTGGGCCTCCGGCTTCCGCAATCCATGGCGCTGCTCGTTCGACATGGGCGGCAAGAACGAGCTGTTCTGCGGCGATGTCGGCCAGAACAGCTACGAGGAAGTCGACATTGTGGTCAAGGGCGGCAACTACGGCTGGCGCGTCAAGGAAGGCACCAAATGCTTCGACTTCCTGAAGCCGAACGACCATCCGGGTTCCTGCGACGACAAGGGCATGATCGATCCGATCATCGAATACAACAACTGCGGCGCCAAGCCGAAGGGTTGTAAGGGCATCTCGATGACCGGTGGCTATGTCTACCGCGGTGCGAACAAGGCCTGGGACGGCAAGTACTTCTTCGGCGACTGGTCGAAGTCGTTCGCGGTCAAGGACGGCCAGCTGTTTGTCGGCACCAATAAGGGCGGCAAATGGAGCATGGAGGACGTCAACGTCACCAACATGCCGGGCTGGAACGAATATGTCATGGCGTTCGGCCAGGATGCCGACGGCGAAATCTATGTCATGGGCACCAACGTCCGTGGCCCGGTCGGCCAGCAGGATACGGTCTACAAGATCGTTCCCTGAGGCTGAGTGGTTCTCGGCGCTCCCGTCCGGCAATGGTCCGGACAGGGGCGCCGACTGAATTGTCCCCGGCCCGTCCTGCCAGCTTTCGGCGGTCGGGTCGGGGTTTTTCTTGCCGTATGTGCGATTGGGTCATAGATTGGCCACTTGAACAATTTTACATGTACATGCTGTTAAATTAAGGAGATAAAGTTGCCGAGACCTTCAAGCGTATTGGCCGCCCTGGCTCTGATCGGTGTTCTGGCGGTGCCCGCCCTGGCTGGCGGAACCGGGGAAGAGGCTCCGCAATTCACGGAGGAATTCCTGAACGACACGGACGTGCTCGCCAAGGGGCAGGAAATTTGGGTGGAGCAGTGCCAGTTCTGTCACGGAAAGAACGCCTATCCAGGCAAGGCGCCGAAACTGAAACCGCGCAAATATACCCCTGAATTCGTTTACAAGCGCGTGACCAAAGGCTTCAAGGGCATGCCGGGCTGGGACGAGGTCTATAACCAGGAAGAGCGAATGAGCGTTACCGCCTGGGTCAAGAACAAGGATTTCAGCAACTGACGCAGCGAACGCTGGCCTGAACCATACAGATGAAGCTGAATCCGGAAAGCCGCGTCCATCTTACCTATTGCTCGAACATCCATCCGGGTGAAACCTGGGCGGAGGTGCGGGCGCAGATCGGCGCGCATCTGCCGAAGGTAAAGGCGAAGCTGTCGCCGGACCGGCCCTTCGGCATCGGTCTGCGGCTGTCGGCCATCGCCGCGGAGAGCCTTTCCGAACCCGCTGCCATGGAGGAGTTCAAATCCTTCCTGGCATCCGAGGATCTCTACGTCTTCACCCTCAACGGCTTCCCTTATGGCGAGTTCCATGGGACGCCGGTGAAGGAAAACGTCTACCTGCCGGATTGGCGCGACGGGGCGCGGCTGGCTTATTCCAACCGGCTGGCGGAACTGCTGGCGGAACTACTGCCGGACGATCCCGCGTTGGATGGCAGCATCAGCACCGTACCCGGCGCCTTCAAGCCGGCGATAAACGGCGAAGCGGATGTGGCGGCCATGGCGGATAACCTGATCCGCCACGCGGCCTATCTGGTGGCGCTGCGCGAGAGGACCGGCCGCACGGTGACGCTGGAACTGGAGCCCGAACCCTGCTGCTTTATCGAGACCATCGACGAAGCGGTCGATTTCTTCCGGAACCATCTGTTCTCGGCCGATGCGATCGCCGGCATGGCCGACCGGACGGGGCTATCCGGCGCGGCGGCCGAAGCGGCCTTGCGCCGCCATCTGGGCGTCTGCCTCGACCTTTGCCATGCGGCGGTGGAATTCGAGGACCCGGAGCAGGCGCTGGAAAGCCTCGTGAAAGCCGGCATTCGGATCGGCAAAATGCAGATCAGCGCGGGCCTGCGGTTCGCGCGGGTGGACGAAGCCACGGTCGAACTGCTGCGGCCCTTTAACGACGCGGTCTACCTGCACCAGGTGGTGGAGCGCAACGACGCCGGGCTGGCCCGCTATGTCGATTTGCCCGAGGCTTTTGCGGGGTGGCACGAAAAACAAGGCGACAGGGAGTGGCGGGTTCACTTCCATGTACCCATATTCCTGGACGACCTCGGCCAGTTCTCGACCACCCAGGATTTCATTCGCGACATGCTGGCCCGGCACCGGGCCGCGCCGTTCACCCGGCATCTGGAGGTCGAGACCTACACCTGGGATGTGCTGCCGCCGGACTATCGCAATGTCGATGTGGACTCGGCAATCGTCCGCGAACTGCAATGGGTCCGCGGCCAGTTGGGGAATAGCGACGCGTAATGAGTTCGCAACAGGACAAATACCTGGAACTGCTGCGCAACTGGCTCGCCCGCCAGTTGGACGAGGCCGCGCGGGCCTGGTTTGACGAGCAGTTGGCCAAGGCCGGCGGGGCGGACCGCGATCTCTACCTCGCCATCGGGCTGGCGCCGCGCAAGCTCGGCAAGGCGGACCTGGAACTGAAGCCGGACGACCTGGTGGCGGCCGACGCCGCGCGGCCCGGCTGGAACCCGGCGGGCTGGAGCGTCGATCAAGCGGCGCGCGTTGCTCTGCTGCTGACCGCTGCGCGGGACGAAGGCGGTTTCCCGGGCAAGCTGGAACAGCTTTGCAATACGGCGGACGTGCGCGAACTGATCGCCTTCTATCAGGGCCTGCCGCTTTATCCGAACCAGAAGGTTTACGTGGCGCGGGCAGGCGAGGGCGCGCGGACCAACATGAAGGCGGTGTTCGAGGCGGTCGCCCACCGCAATCCCTATCCGGCCGAAAATTTTGACGAACACACATGGAACCAGCTTGTACTGAAGGCGGTTTTCGTCGGCAGTTCGCTGAACGCAATCCATGATTTCGACCGCCGCCGCAATGAAGATCTGGCCCGCACGCTGGTCGATTATGCCCATGAACGCTGGGCCGCCAGCCGTGTCATCACGCCGGAACTATGGCGCGCCGTCGGACCCTTTATCGACGAATCGATGCTGGGCGACATGAAGCGCGTGGCCGAAAGCGACAATCCGACCGAACGTCAGGCAGCCATACTCGCCCTGTGCGAATGCGGCATGCCGGGGGCGAAGGCCCTGATCAATTTATCGCCGGAAATCCTTTCCGAGGTTGAAGCCGGGCGTGTTTCTTGGGAAACTGTTGCCGGCGAAGTAGAAAAACCATAATAAAAATAGTGTTTTGGGAGTAAGCAAAGATGAAAGTCATCGATCCGCACATTCATATGAGCGCCCGCACCACGGACGATTACGAGGCCATGGCGGCGGCCGGCGTCGTCGCGGTGATCGAGCCCGCCTTCTGGCTGGGCCAGCCGCGCACCAATGTCGGCAGCTTCATCGACTACTATTCTTCGTTGATCGGCTGGGAGCGGTTCCGCGCCGCGCAGTTCGGCATCGCCCATTACTGCACCATCGGCCTGAACAGCAAGGAAGCCAACAACGAGGCGCTGGCCGAGGAAGTGATGGATATCCTGCCCCGCTTCCTGACCAAGGAAGGCGTCGTCGCCGTCGGCGAGATCGGTTACGACGAGCAGTCGCCGCTTGAGGACAAATATTTCCGCGCGCAGCTCGATCTGGCCCGCGAGCTTGAGATGCTGGTCATGATCCACACGCCCCACCGCGACAAGAAGAAGGGCACCGCGCGTTCGATGGATGTCGCGCTCGAGCATGGGCTGGAGCCGGGCCGCGTCGTGATCGACCATAACAACGAGGAAACCGTCCGCGAGGTGCTGGATCGCGGTTTCTGGGCCGCCTTCACAATCTATCCGAAGACCAAGATGGGTAATGAGCGCATGGTCGAGGTGGTGCGCCAGTACGGGTCGGAGCGGATCATCGTCGATTCCAGCGCCGATTGGGGCGTGTCGGACCCGATGGCGGTGCCCAAGGTGGCCAATCTGATGGCCCAGCGCGGCATCGCCGAGCACGACATCCATATGAGCTGCTACCAGAACGCGCTCGATGCCTATGGGCAGAGCGGGCAGTTCAACGAATCCGACTGGCTCACCCCGGCGGCGATCGACCAGCGCACCCTGTTCGAGGGCAACTCGGTCCTGCGCGGCCAGGCCCCGCGCGTTGACGAGGACGAGCCGGCCAAGGATGTCGCCGTCGGCTGATTTGTAAATGTCCGTCCGCGCCCATGACGGGACGCCTTTCGACTTAAATGTCTCCGTCGCCATCGTGGGCGGCGGCGCCTGCGGGCTGGTCGCCGCCCTGGCAGCGCGCGACGTCGGCCGCGATGTCATGCTGTTCGAGCGCGACCCCGCGCCGGGCGGCTCCACCGCCATGTCGTCGGGGATGATCCCCGCTTGCGGCACGCGGCTGCAGCGCGATGCCGGCATCGACGACGACACCCCGGAACGCATGGCCGCCGACATCCAGGCTAGGGCGCGCGGGGAAGCTGACCAGGATTTACTGGACCTGATGTGCCGGGCATCCGGCCCCGCCATCGACTGGCTGACGGAACGCCACGGCGTAGACTTGGAACTGGTGACAGGGCCGCTCCATCCGGGTCACGGCCGCCACCGCACCCATGCCCCGCCCAGCCATGACGGCAAGGATCTGGTTGCCGGGCTGGCGGCGGCCGCGCGGCAGGCCGGGGTGGATATCGTCTGCGACGCCAGGGTTACGGGGCTGATCACGGATGGCGGCGATGGGCGGCGCATCGCGGGGTTTGCGGTGGAACGGCCCGGCGGCGAAACCGAAAGCGTCGGCTGCGCGGCGTTGATCCTCGCCAGCAGCGGCTTCGGCGGCAATCCCGACATGGTTCGCCGCCATATCCCCGCCGTCGCCGATGGCGCCTATTTCGGCCATGGGGGCAACAAGGGCGACGCCATCCTGTGGGGCGCGGAACTCGGCGCGGAGCTGCGCCATATGGGGGCCTGGCAGGGCCATGGCGCGATCGCGGTTCCGCATGGCGCGCTGGTCTCCTGGGCGCTGATGTCGGGCGGCGGCATCCTGGTCAATCGCGACGGCCGCCGCTTCGCGGATGAGGCACGCGGTTCATCCGACCTCGCGCCCGCGGTCGTGGCGCAACCGGGTGGCTTTGCCTGGGCAGTCTATGATGCCGGGTTGCACGAATCGGCAATGCGGTTCCCAGACTATCGGCAACTGAATGAGCTTGGCGCGGTAAGGAAAGGGGACGATCCGGCGGGCCTGGCGCGGGCCTGTGATATTCCTGCCGAGGATCTGTCGTCGGCGCTGGCGGAAACCGGCCTGCATGAGCCTTATTGCGCGATCAGGGTGACGGGCGGGTTGCTGCATACACAGGGCGGGCTGGCGGTCGATGACCGGACCAGGGTGCTCGACCGGGCGGGCCGGCCCTTCGTAAATCTCTTCGCCGGCGGCGGCGCGGCTTGCGGTGTTTCGGGCCCGGCTCATTGGGGCTACCTGTCGGGCAACGGATTGCTGAGCGCCGTCACGCTGGGCCGCATCGCCGGACGGGAAGCAGCCAGAGCTTTATCCGCTCAGTAGACCGCGCGGCCGCCGGAACTGTCGAACACCGCGCCGCTTGAGAAGGAATTTTCCTCGGAGGCCAGCCAGCAGATCAGCGAGGCCGTTTCCTCCGCGCGGCCCAGGCGGCCAATCGGCATTTTCGACAGCACGAAGTCCAGGTAGGGACCCTTCACGTCCTCCAGCAGCGGCGTATCGATACCCGACGGCGCGACGCAGTTCACCATGATGTTGGACTTGGCCAGTTCCTTGCCGACGGCCTTGGCATAGCCGATGGCGCCGGCTTTGGCCGCGCTGTAGGCGGAATTGTTCGGCGCGCCTTCCAGCCCTGCAATCGACGACACCACGACGATGCGCCCGTAGTCGCGCTCCAGCATATGGGGGATCGCCGCCTTACAGGCAT
>DAOVHN010000234.1 GCA_030671915.1 Pseudomonadota bacterium | reverse complement strand
TCGCCAGCGTCGGGGTGGAGGGGCACCTGCCCTTCACCGTCGGGGCGGTGCTGCTGCTGGTTTCCGCGCTGCCGCTGGTGCTGGCCCGGCGCCTGGCGCCGCGTGGCGTCGGCGAGGAGGAAGGCGGCCTGCTGCGGACGCTGTCCATGGCGCCGCTGATCATGTCGGCGGTCTTCGTCTGCGGTTTCATCGACATGGCGATCCTGTCGCTGCTGCCGCTATACGGCCTGCGCGCCGGGCTGGACGAGGGCGGCGCGCTGATCCTGCTGACGGTGCTGATTTCCGGCACCACGGTGATGCAGCTCCCTATCGGCTGGGCCGCCGACAGGCTGGGGCGTTTCCACCTGCTGATCGCCTGCGCCGTGGTGGGCACCGTCACCCCGCTGCTGGTGCCGGCATCCTTGGGTAACGACTTCTTGCTCTGGCCGATCCTGTTCCTGTGGGGTGGCACGACGGTCAGCCTTTATACGCTGGGCCTGGCCATGCTGGGCGACCGCTTCGGGCCGGACCTGCTGCCGGCGGCGAACGCGATGATGGTGATCGCCTATTGCGTCGGCGGCATCGTCGGCCCGCCGGTCACCGGCGCCGCCATGGAAGCCTGGGGCATGAACGCCATGCCGTACGGCCTGGCCCTGATCTGCGGCCTGTTCACGCTGGGCGCAATCGCGGGGCGGTATCGGGCAGGCCGCGAGTAAGAGATTTCACGCAAGCGCGAAAAGCGCTATTATAGGGTATTGTCGGGCCGGGCCCCCGCCAGTTGGGAGAGGCATCATGACCGGATCGAACGGCCCATACGATACCCACGAGGTCTTCAATCAGCCGCCGCCGCTGACCGATTATGACGTCTTCGAAACGGACAGATGCCTGACGCAGGCGCTGGAGAGCGAGGGCGCGGGCTGGGCACATGACCGGCTGTCGGCGCTGGGCCGGCGGGCGGGTGCCCATGATACGCAGGCGCTGGCCCGGCAGGCCCATGTCAACCCGCCGGTCCCGCGCAGCCACGACGCCGCCGGCAACCGCATCGACGAGGTCGAGTTCCATCCCGCCTGGCATGCGCTGATGGGCATGGGCATGGCGGCCGGGGTGCATTCCCTGGCTTGGACCGAGGACCGGCCCGGCGCCCATGTGGCGCGCGCGGCGCTGGCCTTCGTGATGAATCAGGCGGAAAACGGCGTCTGTTGCCCACTTGCCATGACCTTCGCGGCGGTCCCCGCGCTGAGGCGCCAGCCCGATCCGGCCGCGGAATGGATCCCCCGCGTCACCGGCACCGAGTACGATCCCCGCCATATACCCGCGGCGGATAAGACCGCCTGCACCATGGGCATGGCGATGACCGAGAAGCAGGGCGGCTCCGACGTTCGCGCCAACACAACGGTAGCCGAACCCGACGGCGGCGAATACCTGCTGACCGGGCATAAATGGTTTTGCTCCGCGCCGATGTCCGACGCCTTCCTGACGCTGGCCCAGGCGCCCCGCGGCCTGAGCTGCTTCCTGGTCCCCCGCATCCTGCCCGGCGGCGCGCGCAACCGCATCTTCATCCAGCGCCTGAAGGACAAGCTGGGCAACCGTTCCAACGCCTCGGCCGAGATCGAATATCACCGGACCCGCGCGCGCATGGTGGGCGAGGAAGGGCGCGGCGTCGCGACGATCCTGGAGATGGTGCAGCATACCAGGCTCGACGCCGCGGTCTCGGCCGCCGCGATCATGCGCCAGTCGATCGCGCTGGCGATCCACCATACCGACAACCGCTCGGCCTTCCAGCGCCGGCTCGCCGACCAGCCGCTGATGCGCGCCGTGCTGGCCGACCTGGTGCTGGAGTCGACCGCCGCGACGATGCTCATCATGCGCCTGGCCGGCGCCTTCGACGGGGGCGCGCGGGGCGACGAGAACGAGGCGGCGCTGGCCCGGCTGGGCGCGGCGGTGGTGAAATACTGGGTCTGCAAGCGCACGCCGCCGGCCGTGTTCGAGGCGCTGGAATGCCATGGCGGCGGCGGCTATGTGGAGGATTCCGTAGTGGCGCGGCTCTATCGCGAGGCCCCGGTCAACAGTGTCTGGGAAGGCTCCGGCAACGTCATCTGCCTCGACGTGCTGCGCGCGATGGAGCGCGAGCCCGCCTCACTGGAGGCGTTGCGCGGGGAATTCGCGGCGGCGAAGGGCGGGGATCGCCGTTACGACACCTTCATCGCCACGCTCGATACGGCGCTGGCCGACCGCGAGGGGCTGGAAGGGCGGGCGCGGGAAATTACCGGGCGGCTGGCGCTGGCGCTCACCGGGTCATTGATGCTGCGCCACGCCCCGCCGGCGCTGGCCGACGCCTTCTGCGCTTCGCGACTGGCCGACCGCGCCCCGCCCCAGGCTTACGGCACCCTGCCCCCGGGCCTCGCCCTCGCCGACATTGTCGGCTACGCGCGGGCGGATTAAGGGTCGGATCCAACAGTGGCGAGCCGCTGTTCCAGGCTTTCCGGGTCCAGCGGTTTCGTCAGAATTTCCGATGCGCCGGCCTCGATGCCCTGTCTTGCGATCTCGTCGGCGCTGTAGCCGGTCATCAGGAAGCAAGGGACATCCGGCCTGGATTGCCTGATCCGCTGCAGGCTTTCGACGCCGTTCAGGCCGGGCAGGCTGATATCCATCAGGATGGCGTCGTAGTCGCATCCGTTGGCCGCGTCGATGCCCGCCTCACCGGTGAATGCGACATCCACCCAGTGGCCGAACAATTCCAGCAACTCGGCCAGACCTTCGGCGAAATCCCTGTCGTCGTCGACAACCAGCAGCTTGAGTTCACTCATTCCCGCTATCCTGATTGCTGGACGCGGCTTATCGGCAGCCACAAGACCGCCTGCGTGCCCTGGCCCTGTTTGCTGGCGATCTCCAATCCACCGCCATGATGCTCCATGACCTGCCGGACGATCGACAGGCCCAGGCCGACGCCGAAGGACTTGGTGCTGAACAGCGGTTCGAAAATATTCGGCAGGACATCCTCGGGGATACCGGGTCCGGTGTCGGCAATTTCGATTTCGATCCGTTCGCCGTTTCCGCGGGTCGCCACCGTCAGTACGCCGCATCCCGCGATGCCGTTATCGCCGTCTGCATTCGTAATGGCCTGGCAGGCGTTATCGATCACGTTAATAACCGCGCGGCGGACTTCGTCGCGATCGATGGAGACAACGGTATCGTCGAGACCGCAGTCGCGAACCACCGTGATGCCCTCCGGCAATTGTTGCTCGTCGAGCAGTTCGCCGAGCCATGCATCGAGAGCCGTCGGCTCGGGCTGGAGGCCCTTGGAGCGGGCAAAGTCCAGAAGTTCGGTAATAATGCCGTCGCAGCGCTTGATACCCCGATCCGCACGGTCCAGTGACTTGTCCATGTCCAGGCTCACCCCTGCCTTCTGGCATTTGAGCCGGATCACGCCGAGCGAATTCATGATCGCGCCCAACGGGTTGCGCAGTTCATGCGCGACGGTGCCGGTGAGTTGACCCAGGGTTGCCAGGCGTTCGCTGCGCACCAGTTCCGCCTGTGCATTGCGAAGCGCCGCCGTGCGTTCCTCGACGCGCTGTTCCAGATCTTCGTTGAGGCGGTGGATTTCTTCCGCTGCCTGCTTGCGCTCGGCCAGCATTGTACGGAGCGTCCTGTTGCGGGACCACAACAGCAAGAAGGCCGCCCCCGCCAGGACGGCAATCAGGGCGCCCCCGATAACGGTCAGTTCCGCGACCGCCTCGGACCCCCGGTCGATATCGTCATGGATCGGACCTTCCGCGTCGCCCAGCAGGGACATGGTGAGCGAGAACCCCTTGCTCGCGGGGGCCTCGAGGGCGTGCAGCGCACCTGCATGGCCTGGTCCGCCGCGTTCCGCCAGGTCGAATACCGCCTGTTCATCCTCGACCCAGGCCTCGAACGCGACCGCCAGCCTGTCGACATGGCGCAGTACCTCTGGGTTATAGGCCGCCGCGGCCCTGTAATCGGCGATCAGCCCCTGCCCGCGCGCGACCGCGCGCTGGAAATCCGCCCGAACGGACTCATTGTCGCCCTCGTTCATCAACACGGTTACTGCGTCCTGGATCTCCAGGAAGGGCCGCCGGACTTCGTCCAGGGTTTGGATCGCCAGATGCGCACGTTTGCCATTTTCGACACGCGACGGCAGATCGCGCAATAAAGCAAGGACAAGGACCGCCCCGATGGCGCCCACGACGGCGATGGCGAAGAGAAGCGGTGCGCGCTTTGTGGCAGGAACAGTCATGGCATGGTGCTCCCGGCGCCGCCGAAGCGCGGACCGCCGCCGCAGGGGCGCCGTTCGTCCCGATGTGCGAGACTACAGCATCCCCGTGGTTGCGGAATGCAACGAATATAAGCCATCAATGAAATGCACCCTGTTGACGGTGTACGTCCACGCAGTCGCCGGCGACTGTTTTCATACCTATAAAAGCAATTTTCGTGCCAAAACAGGCAGGTGAGAGGCGACCGGCGTTAGCGGCCGCGGTCGTCTCCGACCCGCACCAGCATCTTGCCCCGGTTTTCGCCGGCCAGCAAGCGGACCAGCGCGGCCGGCGCGTTTTCGAGGCCCGCGACGATATCCTCGGCGTAGCGCAGCTTGCCCGCGCGCAGCCAGGCCGACAGTTCAGCAACCGCCTCGTCGGCGCGATGCATATGGTCCAGCACCAGGAAGCCCTGCATGCGGGCGCGACTGACCAGCAGCGCCCGGTTGGGGCGCGGACCCTGGAGCGGCGGTTCGCCCGCGCCAACATCCGGGATACCCATGGTGCCGCAGATCACGATGCGCGCACCGACATTCAGATGCGCCATGACGGCATCGGAAATCGCCCCGCCGGTATTGTCGAAATAGACGTCCACGCCGTCCGGGCAGGCCGCGCCCAGCGCCGCCGAGAGGTCACCCTCGGCGCGATAATCCAGCGCCGCGTCATAGCCGAATTCGTCCAGGCATT
>DAOVHN010000771.1 GCA_030671915.1 Pseudomonadota bacterium | reverse complement strand
GAGAGCCGTTCCAGTACGACAGGAAGTAGGGGCACCTACTCCACCGGGCTGACCATATAGCCTTGCTGCGCCAGCAGGGACAGCAGGCCTTCCTCACCGGGCAGGTGCAGGGCGCCGACGGCGATCAGGGCGTTGCCCTGGTCCAGCAGCGGGGTTATGCGTTCGGTCATGCGGTAGTTGCGCTCCTGGACCAGGCGGGTGACGAAATTTTCCACCAGGTCGGACGAATCCGTCGCCGGCAGGTCCATCGCCGCGTCGTAAAGCCCGCCCAGGTCGCCGGCCAGCCAGGCGTTGCGCATCTTGTTGAACTCCGTCTCGACCTGGGAGTGCATGTCCAGCGTCAAATCCAGCAACGCCAGCTGGTCTTCCTCGCTATAGTCGGCAAACACCGCGATCTGTTCTTCCACGGTCTCGATGCCGTAGATCGCAATGCCGCGCGCCTCGCCATGTTCGCGCAGCGCGTTGTCCAGCATCGGCTCACCCGCCGCCTGGCGCTGAAGTTCCGACGGCGGCACGCTGAAGACCATGCTCACCGCCCAGGGCCATAACCGTTGCAGAACCTCGGGCGGCATGCCGTAATTTGCGCCAACCGCCTCGATCCGGGCCATGCGTTCCGGCCCGGCGATATCGCCCAGCGTGCGCCCGTCGGTCAGGATCATGGCCTGGCCCATGGCCATGACGGCGGCATCGTCCAGCACCAGTTCGACGGTGACGCTGTCTACCCCGTCCATCACGTGGGCCAGCGCCGGCCAGGGTGTGGCGATGGCAGGATCCGCCGAATGCATCGTGCCCACCAGGTATGAGGGCGCCACGTCCGGCGCCTCCACCATCCACAGCCGGCCCTGCGAATAGGGCTCCTGCGCCGCCGCCGGCGCGGCGAGGAACGCAAGCGCCGAGGAAAACAGGGCGGCTTGTATCAGGTGAAGGCCAGCGTAGCGGCCGAACCGGCGAGTCATGGCGGCGATCTCCACGAAGTTTCAGTTACGCGAATATTTCCACGGAAACCCTACCATGGGATTAACGGCAGCGGTTGGACAACTCGGGGGATCGCGCGGCGACCTTATAGCCCTTGCGCCGCCGCCGCCACGTACCTACTCTCCGGTTTGCCGCGAAATTCGCGGCTCCTGGAGAATTTATGGCCATGCGGTTCGGGCCGCTGCAAACACCTCCCCTGACGGACCAGAAGACCCATGTCTTCCTGGAAGACGCCCTCACGGCCGCGGAATGCCGGAAGCTGGTCGCCGATGGCGCCCCGATCCCCGTTGAGACCGGACAGTTGATCGGCCACGACGAGGCGCGCGGCGTGCGCCACTGCCTGGTGCGCTGGCTGCCCGAGGGCGGCGAATTCGGCTGGGTCAACGACCGGCTGATCGATATCGTCACAGCGCAAAACCGCGACCATTTCAACTTCGACCTCTGGGGCATCGATGAGCGTCTGCAGCTGCTGGACTACGAGGGCGGCGAGGGCGGCTTCTTCGACTGGCATAGCGACCGCGGCCATGCCGGCTTCGCCAAGGTCCGCAAGCTCTCGATTTCGGTGCAGCTCTCGGACCCG
>DAOVHN010000117.1 GCA_030671915.1 Pseudomonadota bacterium | reverse complement strand
TCCGCCCGGTGCATATGGTCCAGCACCAGGAAGCCCTGCATGCGCGCGCGGGCGACCAGCAGCGCGCGATTGGGGCGCGGGCCCTGGGGCGTCGGCTCGTTCACGACGGCATCCGGGATGCCCATGGTGCCACAGATCACGACGCGCGCCCCGACATTCAGATGCGCCATGACGGCGTCGGAGATCACCCCGCCGGTATTGTCGAAATAGACGTCCACGCCTTGCCCGCAGGCCGCGCCCAGCGCCGCCGAGAGGTCGCCCTCGGCCTTATAATCCAGCGCCACATCATAGTCGAATTCGTCCAGGCATTGCCGCACCTTCGCGGGCGCGCCGGTGATACCCACTGCCCGGCAGCCCTTGATTTTCGCGATCTGCCCGACAACCGAGCCCACCGCCCCGGCCGCCGTGGACACCACGACCGTCTCGCCCGCCCGCGGCTCCCCCGCCTCCAGCAGCCCGAAATACGCCGTGATCCCGTTCAGCCCCAGCACATGCAGCGCCGCCGTCACCGGCCCCTCCGAGGGATCGACCTTCCGGTCGATGTCGGAGCCATCACTGACCGCCCATTCCTGCCACCCCTGCCGCCCATAGACGAGATCGCCCGGCGCATAATCCGGATGATGCGACTCCACCACCTCCCCCAGCGTAAAACTCCGCATCGGCGCGCCCAGCGGCACCGGCGTACTGTAATTGGCAGCCTCAGCAATCCAGCCGCGCATGGCGGGGTCGATGGAGAGATAGAGGACACGGATGAGGAGTTTGCCAGGACCGGGCGAAGGGCGCGGGGTCTCGGCGAGTTCGAACAGGTCGGCGGTAACGCGCCCGGCGGGGCGGGATTTGAGGACGATCTGGCGGTTGGCGAGGGTGGGCATGGATTATTGTTCTTAATCTTTAGGATCGGGCTGGGCTCGCATCATTGCCCATAGAGAATGCGTATGCAACCAGACTGCCAAGACACTGAAACGCCGGCAAATTGTCCCGAAAGCTATTTCGCCCCTTTCCTGTATGCGTCCACCATCCCCTTCATCTGTTCGGGCGTCGCCTTAGCGAGAACGCGGTCACATGCATCGTCCGCCAACTGCTTGTCATCTTCGTTTTCCGCCTCCCTGAACGCCGCCAAGTACCAGATAAATGCAAATGCGTTGTCGAGCGGGACGCCCTGCCGGCCCTCCTCGTACATTTGGGCTAGCGCCATGCAGGCCCTGTAGTATCCTTGGTTACCTGCGGCGTGATACCAGTCTACGGCCTCCGGCCCATCGGCCAGAACGCCGTCGCCATGCTCATACATCGAACCCAGGTTGTACTGGGCGATGACATGTCCCTGCTCGGCCGCTGCGCGAAACCAGCGCACCGCTTCCGCCTGGTCCTTGTCAACCCCGTCGCCCTGATCGCACATCGTTCCAAGATTGTTCTGCGCCTGCGGATCCCCCTGTTCGGCCGCCATGCGGAACCACTTGGCCGCCTCGGCCAGGTCCTTTGGCACAACTTGTCCCTTCAAAAGCAGATCGCCGGCGGCCACCTGCGCATCGACATTTCCCTGATTTCCAGCACGACGCAGCCAGTGAAGCGCCTCGGCGCCACCCTCCTCTACGTGCTCGCCGAGCCAATACAGCGAACCGAGCGCGAACTCAGCATCCACAAACCCAGCTTCCGCGGAATTGCGAATGAGCTCGACCCCGGCCTCGGTGTTACGCGGGATACCGTTACCCGTCATGAGAAGACCACCCAGGCGCATCTGGGCCCTCGGGTCCCTGGATTCGACCAACGGCTTCAGAATGGCGACTGCCTTGTAATACCGGCCCGCGTTCATCGCCGATTCGGCATCGTCGCAAGTAGACCCAGAAGTGCCAGTCAGCCCCAGGCGATCGACGAGGTTCTGTAAGAATAACATTCAGCCGGTGCTCCCTGCCACAACCTGGATGTGATCGGCACGGTAACGCAATCTGCCAGCTGACGGTAGAGAGATAATAATGAGAAAGTACAAATACGGGCAAAAACGGACAGCGCCGGTGGCCTTATGACCAAGCTTGCTGTCGTCCCGACCGCCCCCTACTTCGCCGCCGCCTCCAGCTTCGTCGCCTTAATGATGTTCTGGTCCAGGGCGGCGTCTTTCTTGCCGTCCATGCCGAAGGCGACGGCCATGATCTGGCTGTAGAACACCACCGGGATGTTGAAGTCCGTGCCGAACTTCTTGTTGATGGCGTCCTGGTACATCTCGACGTTGGTCTGGCACAAGGGGCAGGGTGTGGCGATCACGTCGGCGTCGGCCTCTACCGCCGCGTCCAGGATCTTCTTGATCAGGTGCAGGGTCTTTTCCGGCTTCATGACCGACACCGACCCGCCGCAGCAGGCTGTTTTCACGTCATATTCCACCGCCTCGGCGCCGCAGGCCTCGATGAAATCGTCGAGGAATTGCGGGTCGTCGAAAGTGTCGTACTCGCCGCCACCCTCGGTTTCGGCGAAGGGGCGCACGGTCTGGCAGCCGACATAGCCGGCGACCTTCAGGCCGTCCAGCGGGTTGGTCACGGCCTCCCTGACCTTGTCGAGCCCGACCTCGTTGACGATGACCTCGCAGACATGGCGCACGCGGCGGTCCTCGTCGTATTTCAGGCCGGCGGCGCCCAGCGCCTCGTTGACGTTCTCGCGCAGCTTGACGTCGGACTTGATCTTCTCGGCCGCGCCATGGGTATTCAGGTAACAGGCCGCGCAGCCCGTCACTATATCCTGCGGGCCCTGCTGCTGGGCATGGGCCAGGTTGCGGCCGGAAAGCGAGGTGTTGGCGAGCTGCCCGCCCTCGATATGGCCGACGGAAGCGCCACAGCAGTTCCAGTCCTCCAGCTCTTCCAGCTCGACCCCCAGTTTCGGCGCGATGGCGCGAATGCTGCGGTCCAGATGCGCGCCGCTGCCTAGCGAGCTGCAGCCGGGATAATAGGTGAATTTCTTGGTGTCGCTCATTATGCGCCGCCCTTGCTTTCGCGTGCGTCTATTTCGGCCGCCTTGGCGAGGATCGCCTGCAGGCCCTTGGTGTCCTTGATCTTGTGCGGCATGCCGATATGCATGCGTTTGGTCCTCACCATACCGATCGCGATTTTCAGGTTGGCCAGGCCCCGCTTCATTCCCTCGACCAGCCCGAAGGAGAAATAGTATTTCGCGGTCATAAGGCGCTCGTCGGTGCGCCCAAAGGTCTTCGCCGACCACCAGAAAGCCTTGGCGAAGCGAGCGTTCTCCACCTTCTTGACATAACCGAACTCGACCGCCTTGGCGGCCAGGTCCTGGATGATGTAGGTGACGGGGACGCCGCGCGGGCAGCGCACCGTGCAGTTATAACAGGAGGTGCAGTTCCAGATGGTGGACGAATTAAAGACCTCGTCCTTCATGCCGGCGCGGATCATCATGAACAGTTTACGCGGGCCCTGGTCCATCTCGGTGCCGATCGGGCAGGAGCCGGAGCACATGCCGCACTGCATGCACATGGACATCTTCGCGCCGCCATTGACGTTATCGCGGACCCAGCGGGCGAAGCCGAGATCGTATTTCCGGGTCGCCTGTTCCGGTAGTGCTACGGTCATCTGTTTCTCACTCCCGCTCTAGACTAAAAGCCCTTGAAGGGGTTCATGCCGTATCCGCGGATTTCCTCCACGAATTCGTCAATCATCTTGCCGACCTTGGCCGAATCCGCGATCGAAACCTCAACGGACCTGACGCGCCCTTCTTCCAGCATCAGGCTCTGCAGCGTCTGGCCGACATTGGCCATTCGTTCCTCGGCGATTCCGCTGCCCTTCACGAAATGACATTGGTAGTCGTCGCCGGAACGGCAACCCATCAGCATCGCGCCGTCGTAACCGCGCTGGAACGCATCGGAGATCCACAACATATTGACCGAACCCAGGCAACGCACCGGAATGAGGCGTATCTCGGCGTTCAGGCTGTGGCGGTTGATGCCGGCCATGTCCAGCGCCGGGGCGGCGTCGTTCTCGCAGGCCAGGATCAAGATGCGGTATTTTTCCGAGAATTCGTCGGGGATTTCCACCGCGCTGATCATCTCGCTGACCATCTGGACATTGTAATTGTCGAAGCTGATGGTGCGTACCGGGCAGGCGCCCATGCAGGTGCCACAGCGGCGGCAGCGCGTGGCGTTGAGCTCCGGGAAGCCCTCCTCGTTCTCGTCGATGGCGCCAAACGGGCATTCCACCGTGCAGCGGCGGCATTTGGTGCAGATATCCAGCCCGAATTTCGGGAAACTGAGATCGCCGACCCGCGGGTGCAGCGACATGCCGCCCTGGGCGCTGCGGATCGCCTGTACCGCCTTCAAAACCGCGCCGGCCGCGTCCTCGGCCGATTCCGCCATATCCATCGGGCGCCGCACCGGCCCGCAGGTATAGATGCCCGTGCGCCGGGTTTCGTAAGGGAAGCAGATGAAATGCGAATCCGCAAACCCGTCCGCCAACATCGGCAGATGTGGCCCCTGGCGATATTGCAGGTTCAGGATCGGCCCGCCTTCCGGCACGGCCTCGCTCCAGGCCGGGGTTGCGATCTCCGCTTCGCCGGCGCGCGCGATCGGCGCGACCGGGTTTATGTCGTTGGCAAGCTGCTCCTCGCCCCCCTCCGCGGCCGGTTTATCCGGGTCGGTGGCCTTCGGCACCCTGCCGGTCGCCAGCACCACCATGTCCAGCCCCGTCATCGGGATTTCCTGACCCAGCAGTTCGTCGTCGACGGTTACCGTCAAATCCGCACCGACCGACTTCACCTTGCCCTTCATGAAGATAACGCCGGCTTCCTGGGCCTGGCGGTAGAATTCCTCCGCCGTGCCCGGCGTGCGCAGTTCCTGGAAGATGATGTAGACCATCGCCTCCGGGTCGGCCTCGACGATCTGCAGCGCCTGCTTGATCGACGAGCCGCAGCACACCGACGAGCAATAGGGCAGATGTTCAGGATCGCGCGAACCGGCGCACAGCGCGAAGGCGACCGTCCTGGGCACCGCCCCGTCGGACTTGCGCTTGACCCCGCCATTGGCGAGCATGCCTTCCAACTCGACCCCGGTGACCACGTCGGGCGAAGCGCCATAGCCGAGATGGCCCAGCTTGGTCGCGTCGTAAGGGCGCCAGCCGGTGGCCACCACGATGGCGCCAACGGTTTCCTGTTTCTCGCCCGACCCATTGGCCAGCTTCACGTTGAAGCGGCCCGGCATGCCGTCGGTTTCGGCGACCGTGGTGTCGGTCATCACCGTGATGGCGCTATTGCCCTGCACCGCCTCGATCAACGAAGAGACGTTATTGTCCTGCGGGTCGCGATAGGGCGGGCGATGCGGCATTCGCTTCGACCACTGCGCGCCCCAGCCGCCCAGTTTTCCGGTCTTTTCGATCAGCAGCACGTCATGGCCGGTCGCCGCGGCTTCCAGCGCCGCGTTCAGGCCGGTCGAGCCACCGCCCACCACCAGGATCCTGGTGTTCAGCCCTTCCTCGACGCGGGCCTCGGGCACATCCATCTTGCTGGCCTGCGCCACGCCCATGCGGACCTGGTCGGCCGCCGCCATCTGGGTATCTTCTTCACCCGCCGGCATGGCCCATGCCACCCATTCGCGCAGGTTCGCGCGCACGGTCTGGGCACCGTCGAAATTGAACTGGTCGGTCATCACGCGCTGCGAACAGGCGGCGATGATCGGTTGGTTCACCAAACCGTCGGCGACGTCTTTTTCGATGGTCGCAACGCCTTCCGCGCCACAGAGAAAATCATGCTGCTTGCCGACCGGAACCTTCAGATCGCCGCTCGCCAGCGCTTCCAGCGCGCCCGTGTCGACCGCCTCGCCGATGCCGCAGCCCTTGCAGATATATACGCCGGGTTTCCTGTCAGTCATTGCCCGTCCCCTAACTCTTCGGCCCGACGGCCTGGATGGCCTTCAGGGCCGCCGCCGTCGCCGATTGCACCGACATGGATACATCCAGCGGCCCGGAGGCCACGCCCGCCGGGATAATGCCGCCGTCGCCCTCGACCGAGGGCACCAGGAAGCCGTATTCGTCCTGCTCCATCGCGATATCCGGCACATAGCCTTCGGATGCGGCCGGTTTCATGCCGGTGGCCAGCACGACCAGGTCGTAAGGTGCCTCGTAAAGCTCGCGGGTGATCGTGTTCTCGCCGCAGAGCACCGGGCGTCCTTCCTCGTCGATCCTGATCGAGGCCGGCTTGGATTTCACGAAATTGACCTGCGGGTCGGCCGCGACGCGCTGGTAGAATGCCTCCAGCTTGTCGTGGGCGCGCAGGTCTATGTAATAGATGTCGACTTGCGCATCCTCATACTGCTCGCGCACATAGACCGCATGCTTCAGCGAACCCAGGCAGCAGATCCGCGAGCAATAGGGCAGATGGTTGAGGTCGCGCGATCCGGCGCACTGGATCATCGCCACCTTCTTCACCGGCTCACCGTTGGACGGCCGGACGATCTTGCCGCCGGTCGGCCCGTCATGGTTGGCCAGCCGCTCCATCTGCACATTCGAGACGATGTCGGCGGACAGGTTGTAATTGTAGGATTCCAGCTTCTCGGGGTCGTAAGGTTCCCAGCCCGTCGCCCAGATAACGGCGCCGCAATTGACCTCGAAGTCCTCGCCCTTGTCCTCCAGATCGACCGCATCGTACTTGCAGGCGGCCTTGATTTTGTCGGCTTCCGGCGTACCGATGGCCGAAGGTGCGACAACGTATCGCATGGGGAAGGCATGTTCATGGGGCAGATAGGCGGCCTTGGTCTTCGAAAGCCCGTAGTTGAAGGGGCTGTCGACCTCCATATCCGTGGCCTCCGCGCAGGCGCCGCAGGCGGTGCAGTTGGCGTTCACGTAGCGCGGCGAAACGCTAACCGAAACGGTGTAATCGCCTTTCTCGCCCTTGACCCCGGCCACGCTCGCCATGGTGACGACGCGCAGGTTTTTCAGCTTGCGGATACGCTGGAAATTGATCTCCAGCCCACAGGTCGGATGGCACAGTTTGGGGAAGTAGCGGTTCAGTTGGGCTACACGCCCGCCCAGCGCGGGGCCGCGCTCCAGCAGGATTACGTCATAGCCGGTCTCCGCCGCCTCGATCGCCGCGGTGACGCCGGCGATGCCGCCGCCGACCACCAGAATTGTCTGGCTCTTTGGCCCTTGGTTTGCCATGTCGGATTGCCTGTCCCGGTTACCTGGAATTTCGTCTTGTTACACAAATCACACCGCATTTGGAAGCGCGGCGAAGAATATATTCACATATTAGAACATTCTTGTGTAAGATTGAAAACTGGTATTTTGTATAGGGTTATGCGGCGAGAGGTCGCAAGGAAAGCAATAGGGAGAAGACTCAATGTCCAAACTGGTGCCGCCCCATGGCGGCGGAACGCTGAAACCGCTGCTGGCCCCCGAGGCCGAACGGGCCGCCGAGTTGAAACGCGCGGCGACCCTGAAACAGGTGCCGAT
>DAOVHN010000028.1 GCA_030671915.1 Pseudomonadota bacterium | reverse complement strand
CAAAGTCCGCTGTTCAAGGAGGAGTACCAGGCCGCCTTGGCGCAATTTGACCTGAAACAGGCCAACGCGCTGTTGGACGAAGCGGGACTTACAAAGCGCAACGACGCAGGGCTGCGCCTGCTGCCTGACGGGCGGCCGATGGAGCTTATCGTCGAGACCGCGGGTGAGAGCACCGAGCAAACCGACGTGCTGTCCCTGGTGCGCGACAGCTGGAAGAAGATCGGTATCGCGCTCCACAGCAAGCCATCCCAGCGTGACGTCGTGCGCAACCGCATCTATGCCGGCGAGACGCTGATGTCGATCTGGGAGGGGCTGGAAAACGGCCTGCCCGGCCCCTACACGCTGCCCGACGAACTGGCCCCGACGCGCCAGATCCATTACCAGTGGCCGAAATGGGGCCAGTATATCGAAACCTCCGGCAAGAGCGGCGAGGCCGCCGACATGGAAAAACCCCAGGAACTGCTGGTGCTGTTAGCCGATTGGTACGCGGCCGGCGACCAGGCGGCGAAGGCGGAAATCTGGCACAAGATGCTGTCGATCTGGTCCGACCGGGTCTTTACCATCGGCATCGTCAGCGGCGTGATGCAGCCGGTCGTGGTCGACGCGAATCTGCGAAACGTTCCCGACGAGGGCATGTATACATGGGATCCGGGGGCGCATTTCGGGATTTACGAGCCCGACAGCTTCTGGTTCGACAAATAACGGAGCGACGAGGGGGGAAATGCTTCGCTATACGGTTCACCGGCTGATCGTGATGGTGCCGACGCTGCTGGCGGTCAGCGTGTTGGTGTTCGTCATCATTCAGCTGCCGCCTGGTGATTATTTCACCACCTATATCAACGAACTGCAAAGTCAGGGCGAAACCGTCAGCGCCGATCGGATCGAATTCCTGAGGCAGCAGTACGGCTTCGATAAACACCCGGTAGAGCAATATTTCATCTGGATGTTCGGCCTGCTGCAGGGTGACTTCGGCTATTCCTTCGAGCACAGCCTGCCGGTGTCCGACATCATCGGCGACCGTATCCTGTTAACCTTCGTGGTGTCCTTCTCGACCATCGTCTTCACCTGGGTTGTTTCATTCATCATCGGCACCTATTCGGCGGTCTATCAATACAGCTTCGGCGACTACGCCCTTTCCTTCCTGGGCTTTGTCGGATTGGCAACGCCGAATTTCCTGCTGGCGCTGGTCCTGCTGTGGCTTGCCAATGTGTATTTCGGCACCTCGATCGGCGGGCTGATGGACCCGGAGTATCTCGACCAGCCCTGGAATTGGGGCAAGGCCCTGTCGGTGCTGGGGCATCTGTGGATTCCGGTGGTGGTGATCGGCACCTCGGGCACCGCCGGCATGATCCGCCGGCTGCGCGCCAACCTGCTGGACGAACTGCACAAGCAATATGTGGTGACGGCCCGGGCCAAGGGGCTGCATCCCTTCTAGATCCTCGTCAAATACCCCCTGCGCATGGCGTTGAATCCCTTCGTCGCGGATATCGGCAATCTGTTGCCGCAGGTGATTTCGGGGGCGGCGATCGTCTCGGTCGTACTCTCGCTGCCGACCACCGGCCCGATGCTGCTGCGCGCGCTGCAGAGCCAGGACATGTATCTGGCGGGTTCCTTCCTGATGATGCTGGCGTTGCTGACCGTGTTCGGCACACTGCTGTCCGACATCGCGTTGGCCCTGCTTGACCCGCGCATCCGGCTTGGCGGGGGGGCGCAAAAATGACGGACCGAGCCGACATTCCGCATTATGTCAATCCGGCGCCGTTCGATCCCCATTCGGTGACGGCGATCACGCCGGAGCAGGAGCGTTACTACACGGCCTCGCAATGGCAGTTGATGTGGTGGCGCTTCAGGCGGCATCGGCTGGCCGTGGTCAGCGGCGCCTTCCTGCTTGCGATGTATTTTTCGATCCTGATCAGCGAATTCATCGCGCCCTACGATCTGCATCACCGCAATACGCAGATGCTCTATGCGCCGCCACAGGGCATCCACCTGTTCCACGAGGGGGAATTCGTCGGCCCCTTCGTCTACGGCTTCGATAAATCGCTGGATATGGCAAAACTGCAGTGGATTTATGAGGAAAGCCCGGCAAAGATCCAGCCGTTGAACTTCTTCTGTATCGGCGAATATCCGGGCGCCGCCTATGAGTTCTGGGGCCTGGTCGAGGGCAGCTTCCATTTCGTCTGCCCGGCGGACGGCGGCACCTTCTACCTGATGGGCACCGACCGGCTGGGCCGTGACATGTTTTCACGCATTGTCGAGGGCGCGCGGATTTCACTGACGGTGGGGCTGATCGGCATAACCATCAGCTTCGTACTCGGCCTCGCGATCGGCGGCGCTGCGGGCTATTACGGCGGCATCACCGACACCATCGTGCAGCGCATCATCGAAATTATCCGATCTTTCCCGGAACTGCCGCTGTGGATGGCGCTGTCGGCGGCCCTGCCGGTAACCTGGAGCCCGATTCTGGTCTATCTGGGCATAACGGTGATCCTGGCGCTGCTCGATTGGCCGGGGCTGGCCCGCGCGGTCCGCTCGAAGCTTCTGGCGTTGCGCGAGGAGGAGTTTTGCACCGCCGCCCAGTTGATGGGTGCGCGGCCGAAGCGGATCATATACCGCCATCTGCTGCCCAGCTTCATGAGCCACCTGATCGCCTCGGCGACCCTGTCGATCCCCTCGATGATCCTGGCGGAAACCGCGCTAAGCTTCCTGGGTCTCGGCCTGCGCCCGCCGATCACAAGCTGGGGCGTCCTGCTGAACGAGGCGCAGAACATCAACGTCGTCGCCATTTATCCCTGGCTGATGCTCCCCGTCGCCCCGGTGATCCTCGTCGTCCTGGCCTTCCAGTTCCTCGGAGACGGATTGCGCGACGCGGCAGACCCATATAAATAGGCGTAAGCTTAGCATTGAGTCTCGCTTGAGACACCGGGCGAGCGCCGCCTACCGCGCCAGCACCACCAACTCTACCGGGCCCTCGACGCCGACGATCTCCACACCTGAAATCCGTTGCGGCCGGTTCGTTGGTCGATAGCCCTGGCTAACGGCCACGTCGTAGGTCTCGCTGGCAACCAGGGCCCGCGCGCCGATCGCCTTGTTGTGCTTTTCCAGCTTCGCCGCCAGGTTCACGGCGTCGCCGATCACCGTATATTCGAGGCGGGATTCATCGCCCACCGCCCCGAATACGACTCGGCCCGTGGCCACGGCCGCGCCAAGGGCCATCGGCTCGGTGCCGGCCTCCATCCGACTCTGGCTCCACGCGTCCCCGGCCGCGATAACGGCCTCCAGCGCGCGTAGCGCGTCGGCGGCATGGGTGTCGCTGGGAATGACCACCCCGAAGGTCGCCAGAATGCCATCGCCAAGGAACTTGTCGATGCTGCCCCCATGCCGCTGGATCGCCGGTATCATGCGCGACTGATACTCGACCAGAACGCCGATCAGATCGGACGGCGGCATGGTTTTGGCGAGTTGTGTGAAGCCCCGTATATCGACCGTGAGGATAGAAGCTTCGCGCGCCTCGCCATGGCCAGGGCGTACCTGATGCTCCGCCCCGGTGATGCGGTCGGCGGTTTCCGGAGCAAAGAAGCGCGACAAGTCGCGCGCCGCGGCCGCCTCCACGATCGACTGCACGAGCAGCCGGCGCGCCCGCGCCAGCGCCAACGACAGCACCGCCGTTACCAACAGGATAGTGATGATCTTGTCGATCTCGGCGCCGATCAGTACGGCGTTCGCGGTGAGGTAATGCACATAGTCGCGGGTCACCATGCCTGGGTCTGCGAACACCGCCCAGGATGCCAACGCCATCCAGCCAATAGCCGCCGTGCAGCCGGCCAGCACAACATAACGGACCTCAAAACGAAGTGCCCGCAATGCAATGAAAATAAACACATAAAGCAGAGTCGGCGCCTTGAGCGAAAAGGCGGGTGGCTGTTCGTACTGCATATGGAAACTCCAGATCAGCAGCAGCAGCAGAGTCATGTCCGCCACAATCAGCCCGCCGACAAACCAGCCCGGCGCCCGGCCCCGGTGCGCGACGATCAGGCGCAATACCGCGGCCGCCACGAATCCCGCCAGCGCCATGGTCACCGGCGGATACATCAGGTTGCCGGTATAGGTCTTGGGCGCGACCGAATAGAGCACGGCGAAGAACAGCACGATGCCCAGCTGGATCCAGGCGGTCAGCCGCTCGCTGTCATCCTGCTGCTGTTCAATCACAGCGCGAATGCGCGACGGAACGCTGTCGCCCGTCGCACCGGCGCCTGCCCATCTGGCGATCAGGCGCCGCATCGGTCCGCGCGCCTGACTTTGTTTAGCGGTAACGGTCATGCGTCCCTGATAAATGCTTTAGCCGGGTTTTGAAAAACAACTCTTTGCGACGAAGCCGTCACAGTTTCTTGATCCAAAGGCTCGCCTCTCTCGCCCCGGGCTTCAGCGGAAGCCGGCCGAGAATGCCGCCGGCCACCCGGTCGGCCATGCGGGTTACGGCGTAATGGCTCGCGAACTCGACGTTCCAGCCGCCGCCCGTTATCAACGGCGCGACCCCTTGCTGTTCGTTGTAACCGCGCCACTCCCAGTCCGCCGGGTAGGGGTCGGGCAGAAAAATATCGTGGATGTGGACATATACGCCCGCCGGCAGCGACGGCAGGATCCGGTTCAGCAGCATGTCGACATCGGTGCCGGGCATCAGGATGTGGCTGGAATCGATCGCCAGAATATCGCCGGCCGCAAGCGTACCGAACGGCGTCTCCCCGGCATCCTGAAGGGTGGTGCGGCAAAGCTCCACCCTTTCGAGGCCGGCCAGATCGGCGCGCGGCGACGGGTCGATGGCGGTAATGCGGCTGTCCAGCCCGCCATCGTCGGCCGCGCGGGCGAAAAAGCGGGTCGAGTGCCCGCAGCCAATCTCGACGATGCGAGCCGGTTCGATGGTTCTGGTAACCGTGTAGGCGATGGCGGCATCCGCGCGGGGAAACCAGTCCTGGTTCCAGCGAGGCGCGGGCGGAGGCTCACCGCCGATTTTCTCCAGGTCCGCGGCGAACCCGTCGATGGCGTCGAACCAGAAAGACATTTGGGCGCGCCGCGCATCCAGTCGTTCCTCGATCGGGCCGTAGGCAGGCAGCCCGCCGGCCCGGGGAAGGCTTTCGGCATAGCGGTAGGGAATAAAGAACCCGCGCCGCGCAAGGCCAAGTATAGTCGGCAGGCCGAGGGACATTCGGCGCCGCCACGCCCTGAATCCCACCATGGATTATTCAGCCTCGGCTGGCAATTGCAGCCATCAGGGCTCCAGCACCATGCCTTCTCGCGCCACCACCGTTCCGGGTCGCTTGGCTTCGGCCTGGGCGGCGACACCGTCCATGAAATCGTCGTCATGGCCCGGCTCGTGATGGAAAATCACCATACGCTTCACGTCCGCCTCCGTGGCGATGCGCACCCCTTCCTGCCAGGTCGAGTGTCCGTAATCCCTGTAACGGGGAAATTCCTCGTCCGTGTAGGTGGAATCGTAGATCATCATGTCCGCGCCCTTGACGAAAGCCACCAATGCCTCGTCGCGCTGGCCCTCGATATGGCCGGTATCGGTGATATAGCAGAGCGAACGCCCGCCATACTCCACGCGGAAGCCCGTCGCCTGATCCGGATGGTTGAGGGACGTGGTCTTGATGACAACGCCCTCGCAAGGGTTCAACTCGTCGCCGGCCCGGAAGTCGAGATAATCGACCTGGGGTTCGAAAATCTTGGACGGCACCGGGAACAGGGGCTCCACCATCATGTTGGCCAGAACTTCCTGCAGAGTATATTTCGGCAGTAGATGCCCGGCCCATACCCTGAACTTGTTGCCGCTGACATAGAAGGGTTTGAAGAAGGGGATGCCGCAAATATGGTCGAAGTGGGTGTGTGACAGGAAAATATCGCCCTGTACCGGGCCGTCGCCGTTGCCCAGCGTATTGCCAAGCGGGCGCAGCCCGGTTCCCGCATCGAATATCAGTCGCTTGCTGCCGCAAAACACTTCAAGACACGAAGTATTACCGCCATACCGGACGGTGGCTTCGCCGGGACAGGCGATGCTGCCGCGCACGCCCCAGAACCGCACCGTGAATTTCCCCGCCTCAGCCAACGGCCTGTTTCCTCGCGCCGGTTATTACACCGTCGATTTTAGTATGTATTTCGCGTCTTGTCACGGGACTAGTGGTGTGAATCAGGCGGATGCTACCCATGGGATTGCGTTGCGCGCCGCTTGCGATGCACGACCCCGCGCCTTGCCGGATGAGCTCGCAAGGCTGTCCCAAGGGTAGCATCCGCCTGATTTACACCACCAGCCTGTATCCCCCAGGTTCGGTTACCAGAATCTCGGCTTGCGACGGGTCGCGCTCGATTTTCTGGCGGAGCCGGTAGACATGGGTTTCGAGCGTGTGAGTCGTGACGCCTGCGTTATATCCCCATACTTCGCCAAGGAGCTGGTCCCGGCCGATCGGCTTCTCTCCGGCCCGGTACAAATATTTCAGGATCGAAGTTTCTTTCTCGGTCAGGCGAATCTTTCTGTTATGCGCGTCGTCGACCAGCATCTTGGCTGACGGGCGGAAGGTATAGGGCCCGACGGAAAAAACCGCGTCCTCGCTCTGTTCGTGCTGGCGAAGCTGGGCGCGGACCCGCGCCAGCAGCACGCCGAGCCGGAACGGTTTGGTGACATAGTCATTCGCGCCGGCGTCCAGCCCCAGGATCGTGTCCGCATCGGTATCGTGGGCCGTGAGCATGATGACCGGCGCCTTCATGCCGCTGCGGCGCATCAGGCGGCAGCATTCGCGGCCATCCATGTCCGGCAGACCCACATCCAGCAACACCACGTCGAAATAATCCTGCTTTATGATCTCCAGAGCCTCGGCCGCCGTGCCGGCCGTCGTGGTCTCGAATTCCTCATGGAGCTGCAGTTGTTCGGTGAGCGACGCGCGCAACGCCTCGTCGTCGTCCACCATCAATATGCGCTTGCCGGTCATTTTAGCGTCTCCTCGGGACTCCAGCGCCCCGGTTTATTGTTATGGTTCCGAGGGGGGCGGCGGAGAAACCTCAGTCTATTGCGTTTCGGGCCGAATACCAAGGTTCATTGATAATGGCCATCTTCGTGAAAACTTGCCCGTCAATTTTAAATGGCACGCGGATCACGGAACGCAAGGTCTCGGGCATGCAACATCCTTCACGGCCTCGTTACCGCATTCGCAATTGCGACCAACCGCGCATTCCCTCGGCGGCATACATGCACTATATATTGACCGCATTGGTGACGGGTGGCGCATGCGCGCTAAACGGTTGCCATCCTTTTAACGGAGTCTAGCATGGCGAATGCGACTGGCCAGCGGAAGCAGCGGTCGGACGCCCCGGGCGACGCGAAATCGCGGTCCGCGGTCGAGCGGGCGTTGGCCGAATTGCGCCGTGGCGCGGGCGTCGTGCTAATCGACGACGAGAACGACAGGGGCGCCGTAGCCGTTGCCGCGGCCGAATGCGCGCGCAGCGCGGCCGGCATGATGGCCGCAACCGGAAGCGTTCCGGCCTGTGTCGTCCCCGCAACCCGCGCGGCCGCGCTGTCGCTGGCCTCCGGAGCCAAGGGCAATGTAGCCCTGGCCTGCCGCGGCGACGGGGAAATGAAACTCGACCCGGAACTGGCACGCGCAATCGCGGGGTTGAATGAGGACCCGGCCCTGCCAGGCAATATGCCGGCTGCGGCGGCGGATCGGCTGCAGGATGGCGCGGCGGAGCTGGTCAAGCTCTCCCGACTTCTGCCGGCGGCCCTGGTGGCGCGCATCACCGACGACCCCGCCGCCTGGGCCGCGCGCGAGGATGCGCTGACCCTCTGCCTTGGCGATATCCGGCGATACCGGGATCTGGTGGACCGGACGGATGCAGTCCACGCGGCCCGGGCGCCGGTGCCGCTCGAGGGGGCCGAGGATGCCGTGGTCCATGCCTTCCGGCCGGCCGACGGCGGCAAGGAGCACCTGGCCATCGTTATCGGCGCCCCCGCAAAAGACGGTCCCGTGCTGACCCGGCTTCATTCGGAATGCCTGACCGGCGACTTGCTGGGCAGCCTGCGCTGCGATTGCGGCGACCAGTTGCGCGGCGCCATAAAGGCCATCGCGGCCGGTGGCGGCGGCATATTGCTCTATCTGGCGCAGGAGGGCCGGGGCATTGGGCTGGTCAACAAGCTCAGGGCCTACCGGCTGCAGGACGAAGGTTTCGACACCATCGACGCCAATGAACGGCTGGGTTTCGACGCCGACGAGCGGGTCTATCACCCGGCCGCCACCATCCTGCGGGCGCTGGGCTTCGGCAAGGTGCGCCTGCTCACCAATAATCCGGCGAAGGTCGAAGGGCTGTTGGCTTGCGGGATCGAGGTCGTCGAGCGGGTGCCGCACAGCTTCCCCGCCAACGGCCATAACGAGACCTACCTGCGCACCAAGGCCGTGCGCGCCGGCCACCTGCTCTGAATCTGGCGATGGAGATCACCGTCCCCGCGCCCGGCCAACTGAATTGCGGCGGGCGGACATATCGCTGTGCGCTGGGCCACGGCGGAATCGTTGGCGACAAGGTCGAAGGCGACGGCGGCACACCGGTCGGCGCCTACCCGCTGCGCCGCGTGCTCTACCGGCCGGACAGGCTGGATATTCCGGCCACCGGCCTGCCGGTCGAGAAGATTGCGCCGGACCGGGGCTGGTGCGACGACCCCGCCCACCCGGATTATAACCGGCAGGTGCAACTGCCGTTTTCCGCCAGCCACGAGGAATTGTGGCGCCAGGATGCCGTCTATGACGTGATCGTCATCCTGGGCCATAACGACGATCCGCCGGTTCCCGGCAAGGGCAGCGCCATCTTCATGCATGTAGCGCGGCCGGATTACGAACCGACCGAAGGGTGCGTCGCGCTGACGCTGGAGGATTTACTGGAGATTCTGGCGAAATGCCGGCCGGGGGATGTAATCCGCATCAATCCGCCGGATACGGGGTCCTCGCCCCGAAAATAGCCGTGCCCACCCGTACCAGCGTCGCCCCGAATGCAATGGCGACCCGGTAGTCGCTACTCATCCCCATGCTCAATTCCGCCAGACCGTTGCGTTGCGCAATTTCGCGCAGCAGCGCGAAATGCAGCGACGGCTCCTCCTCGACCGGCGGTATGCACATCAGACCCCTGACCGGCAGACCGTATTCCTCGCGGCAACTGGCGATGAACGCGTCGACTTCTTCGGGGATAACACCCGCCTTCTGCGACTCCGCGCCGGTATTGACCTGGATGAAGCAGTCCGGCATGCGGCCGGTTTTTTCCGCCTCTTTCGCGATTTCACGCGCCAGCTTCGGCCGGTCCATCGTCTCGATGACGTCGAACAGCGCCAGCGCCTGGCGCACCTTGTTGGTTTGCAGCGGCCCGATCAGATGCAGTCTGACATCGGGAAATTCCTCGCGCAGGCCAGGCCATTTGCCCGCGGCCTCCTGGACCCGGTTTTCCCCGAACAGCCGGTGCCCGGCCCGCAGTACCGGACGGATGTGCGCCGCGTCGTGGGTCTTGCTGACCGCGACCAGGTCGATATCGCCGGGCGCCCGGCCCGCCTCCCCGGCCGCCGAAGCGATGTCGTCCAGAACGCCCTGAAGGTTCTCAACGCTTTCTTCCATGGTTATTTCCTGCCTGTTCACCGGGAGGCGGGAGCCTAGCAAACCCGTTCCTGCTCGCAAAGTTGTGAACGGCCACGCCATCGGAAAATCTCGCAACCGGGCAAGGGAAAGATAGATTCTATCGATACAAGTTACTTGAAGAGTTGTGTTTTGGCCGAGCCAGTTTCACTCGAAAGAATTGCCAATCTCCGCGCGGCGGGCCGCCATGCCGAGGCCGTGACAGCCTGTCGCGAATTTCTCGATTTAAACCCCGAAAATCCCAAAGCGCTGTGGCTGTTCGGGACCCTGTGCTACGAGTCCGGCAACTGTGAAAAGGCGCAGATCATGCTTGGCCGGGCGATAGAGGTGGCCATGGCGGCCGGCCAGACACCGCCGCTCGACTGGCGCCTGTCGCTGGGCGCGGTCCAGCAGCGGTGCGGCGAATACCGCCGGGCGCTCGAAACCTTCGCGGGCGCGGTGGCTGTGCATCCGGGATCCGGCGAGGCGCAATTTTGCCTGGCGACCGCGCTTCAGTCGCTGGACCGGCGGGAAGAGGCGATCACGAAGTACCGGGACGCCCTGAAGCTCGATCCCGACAATGCGCCGGCCGCCAACAATCTCGGCGTCCTGTTGCGCGATCGCGGACAGCCGGCGGCTGCGGAGCAGGCGTTCCGCCGGGCCTTGCGCGCCCAGCCGGGATTTGGCGACGCCCTTGTGAACTACGGCGGCCTGCTGCAAAAGACCGGCAGATTTAACCAAGCGCAGCGGATTCTGTGCCGCGCCGCCGCGGCGTCGCCCGGGGACCTGGATTTACAGCGCGTCCTGGCGCAGAACGAGGTCTATATCGGCGAAATCCCGGCGGCGGCGGTCAGGCTAAAGACAGCGCTACGGCAACAGGAGGATACCCCGGCCTTGTTGGCGCAACTTGCCTCGATCCGCCTGTTTCAGGGCCGCCAGACCGCCGCAGTGGAGCTTTGCGAGAGGGCGCTGGCGCTCGACAGGTCTTGCGCGGCAGCGCATTTCTATCTTGCCAGCGCAGGGCACGAACTGGACGATTCGTCGAAATTGCAGGACATCGAGTGTGCCCTGATGGCGCCGGAGATTACCGAGGGCGATCAAGCATTGCTGTTTTTCGCGGGCGGCGACCGGCTGGACGCGGTTGGGGATTACCGCGCGGCATTTTCCTGGTATCGGCGGGGCAACGAGGTGCGGCGCAAGATGCTTGCCGCGCAAGGCATGCAATACGATCCCGCGCGCCACGATTCAGCTGTGGACAGGACAATTGCCGGATTCAGCCAAACGATGGCCGGCGGCGGTGGCCACGGCGGCGGCTCACCGCAACCGGTTTTTATCGTCGGCATGCCGCGGTCGGGCACGTCGCTGGTTGAGCAGATTCTTTCCAGCCATGCCGACGTGGCGGGCGGCGGCGAGCTGGCGCTGGTCGGTGAAGAGGCCGCCCGGCTGTCCAAGGTTGCGGGCTATCCCCGGCGCGTACCCGACGCGGCCGCCCTGCGCGAATTCGCCGACCGCTACTTCGGCCATCT
>DAOVHN010000716.1 GCA_030671915.1 Pseudomonadota bacterium | reverse complement strand
CGCTGCCGTCCTGCCGGGAACTGGCGCGCCGGCTTGGCGTGTCACGCAATACGGTGGTGCTGGCCTATCAGGGGCTGGTGGACGACGGCTTCATCATCGCGCGGTTGCGCAGCGGCTACTATGTCAATCCGGATATCCTGGAGAACCCGCCGCGCGAGAGAGCTGAAGCGGCCGGGCCACCCGTCGGCGAGCCTGACTGGGGGGCCATGTTCCGGGTCCGGCCCGGTGCCCAGCCCAATATCGAAAAGCCCGCCAACTGGCAGTCCTATCCCTATCCCTTCGTCTATGGACAGATCGACCCGGGCCTGTTCCCGATCGCCGCCTGGCGGGAATGCACGCGCCAGGCGCTGGGGCTGAAGGGTATCGGCCAATGGACCGCCGATTCACTGCAAATGGACGACCCGGACCTGGTGGAGCAGATCCGCACGCGGGTGCTGCCGCGCCGGGGCATATGGGTCTCGCCGGAAGAGATCCTGGTCACGCTGGGGGCGCAAAATGCGCTCTATCTGCTGGCCAGCCTGTTCGTGACGCCGCAAACCACGGTGGCCATGGAAGATCCCGGCTATCCGGACGTCCGTAACATCTTCGCACTGAAAACAGATAAGATTCTGCCGATTACGGTGGATGACGGCGGGCTGCCGGTCGACAAACGGCTGGATGCCTGCGACATGGTCTTCGTCACGCCAAGCCACCAGTTTCCGACGACCGTCACCATGCCGGCGGCGCGGCGCGAGGCGCTGCTGCAGCGCGCCGCGGACTCCAATTTCCTGGTGGTCGAGGACGATTACGAGTTCGAAACCAACTATATCGGCCGCCCCACGCCGGCCCTGAAATCCATGGACGAGGCCGGCCGGGTGATCTATGTGGGCAGCCTGTCCAAAACCCTCTTTCCGGGCTTGCGGCTCGGTTATCTGGTGGGTTCCAAGGCGATGATTGCCGAGGCACGGGCGCTACGCCGACTGATGATGCGCCACGCCCCGAACAACAACCAGCGCACCACGGCGCTGTTCCTGTCGCTGGGCCATCACGATGCGCTGGTGCGCAGGCTGCACAGGGTCTACCGCACCCGCTGGCAGGCGATGGACGATGCGTTGAGCCGGCATCTGCCGGAATCGGCGCGCGCCCCCAATTTCGGCGGCACCAGCGTGTGGGTGCGCGGTCCCGACGGGCTGGACTCGAAACTGCTGGCGGACCGCGCGCTCGGAGAAGGCATTGTCATCGAACCGGGGCATGTGCATTTCATGGCGGCGCCGCGGCCGCGGAACTTCTTCCGGCTCGGCTTTTCGGCCATCCCCGAGGAACGGATCGAACCCGGCATTCGATTGCTTGCCGACCTGGTGCGCGGGCAGAAGACGAGCCGAGGCTGACATGCCTCTGGCATAGGCGATTGCCATCAACTGGCCCTATGCCGCGAAGCCTCGGCGGCCCTAAAACAAGGGCCGTGCGCAGCGGCGGAATCCGCGCGACAGGGAGGAAGCGGCAAGGCCGCCGCCGTGCGGCGCCCGCTGTTTCCAGACAGAAATTCATTGAGCAGCGACGCTGTCCCTTCCAGGCCGGGCATCGCCGTTTGTACCGGTTTGCATGTCCGCCGGCCCCCGGGCTGGGCCGCATCAGGAGGAGTTCGACATGACCAAAATGACCACGGAAGAAGCATTCATCAAAGTGCTGCAGAGGCACGGGATCGAACAAGTGTTCGGAATCATCGGCTCGGCGATGATGCCGGTG